>NZ_CAWUGZ010000073.1:0-5651 GCF_963921845.1 Commensalibacter sp. Nvir
CTTTTAATACTTAAACTGTCAAGAAAGAATTGCTACTCTTTATTAATTCCGTATATAAGATTGAAGATCTGGGTTATAAAGTTACAAATTTTTGAAATATCCGGGATAGAATAATATGGCTCAATTGGTTTACCTTTTAAATACAATATTAGAACTTTATATGCTGATAATGCTTTTATATTGTTTATTTAGTTTTTTGCTTAGTTTGGGTGTAATCACTCTTAATTATGAAATTATAAAAATAGTTTTCCGTATTTTATATCAACTTTGTGAACCTATTCTAGAGCCAATTCGGCGTATTATGCCCAATTTTGGCTTGATTGATATAAGTCCAGTAATTGTTTTTTTGGTAATACGTTATGTTCTTCAGCCTTTGCTCATAAAATTGCTATTGATATCTTATTAAGACTTTATTAAATTGTAAAAACTTATAATCGGTTCTGTAAGGTTTTTTTAAAAGTTAGATTTTTTATACTACAGTATATTATTTAACTTTATATAGTTCTAGATTAAGTTTTTTGCCTGAAGAATAATTTAATCCTTGAATCTGCGCTATTTTAACAACGGGTTTATTAAGCTTGTTGAGGAATTGATTTCGATCTTTATGGTTAATTAAAACCAGCCCACATGATGAATTTTTTTTAAGAAAATCTGCAGAACGCTCTGCATTAAGTAATTGCGTATTTTTTCCTAGTAAAAACACTAAGCTAGGTTCAGAATAAGAGGCAGAAGCCAGAACGCTACTTTTACAAGGTTTTGCTAAGTTAACGGTTTGCGCAATTTTGTTGCTTAACCATTCTGAATGTAAGCAAGGAAGTAAAACAACAAAAATTTCAATGTAAAGAACGATTGCGCTGCCTATGGCTGTCAAACAAGCGCGTTGTACATTATGTTGAAAAATATAGTATATTGTGTAAACAATCAAAATGGATACAGCAAAGGCACCAATAAATGCAGAATTTATCCAAACTCCGGTCATATAATGGGTACAATAGATAGATCCTAAAGTTAAGCTTAATCCGACAACACACCAAAGTCCCATATAAAGGTTAAACAAACCTTTCCCCCATTTAGAAATGGGTCCTATCCAATCTTCAGAAATATTCCATAAAGAAGCAGAGGTCAAAATTGCGATTGCTGGATATGTTGGCAACACATAGTGTGGTAGTTTAGTAGCAATAGCTTCAAAGATAATCCAATGAGGGATAACCCAACAAAGTAAAAATTCAAAAGAAGCAACTTTTCGTTTTTTCCAAATATAAGGTAAGCACCACGCTGTAAAAAGAGATCCTGGCCAGAAACTTACTAAAAAAATTGCTAAATAATATCCTGGCAGCAATCCATGTGCTTGTTGACCAGAGGTGATTTTACCTACAAAATTATTTCCTATTGCGTCGCCAAAGAATTGACCATGGCTTATATGCCATATGGCTATACACCAAGGCAGAGTCATGACAAAAGGGATAAGCCAACCCCAACCTAGTCTTAAATGTTTCCACCAAGTTTTATTTTTTGATATCCACGCCAAGCTTATGGGAGTTAGAAAGGTAGGAATAAGTACGACAGGGCCTTTTAACATTAAACCGCTTCCTATAGCGATCCAATAAATTAAAGGAACCGAAAGCGGTAATTTTTGCTTTTGAGAACGTGCTACCCAAGCTCTAGCCAAGCTGCTTTGGGCGAGTAAGATACAAAATAGTAAGCAAGTGTCAATGGTTGCCATTCTCCCTTCTGCTGTGAGAAGAACAGATACAGCTAATAATAATCCTGCAAGTAAACCGATATAGGAATCAAATAAGATGCTACCAATCCAGACCGTGACCAATACACTTCCCACTGCAGCGAACAAGGAAGGTAAGCGATAGGCCCAAACCGCTTTGTCTTGTGCTGTTCTTGTCATGTTTACAGCAAGAGCTTCGAGCCAATAAATACCTACGGGTTGAAGGTAACGTGGTTTGTCTTGAAAACGCACATCAATATAGTTTTTGCTTTCTATCATCTGAGATGTTGCTTGCATATACCGCGCTTCGTCTCTATCTAGAGGAGGAAGACTGGCGCGCCCAGGAACGAAAAGCATAAAAATAAAGAGCGCAAGCCACAGATAATGCCCCGGTTTTAAGTGAAAATTTTTATCGGCTGTTTTAAATGGGGTCATGCATTTTCTTATATTTTATTAGTATCTGTCGATTTTATGAGGCAGTTTTATACGCTTTAATAGCCATACTACGCCAAAAAGGTCTCCAAGGCCGACTATAGCTCGATTAAAATTAGTATATTTGGAAATACCGTTTAAACGCGATCGATGGTGGACAGGATAACAAGATAGAGGAATCCCGTAGTGTTTAAATAAAGCAGGCAAAAAACGATGCACTCCTTCAAAATGAGGTAGGCGCAAGAAATCATTTTTTAAAAAAAGCTTCATTGGCGCACCTGTATCGACACATCCATCTTTTAAGAGAAATTCTCTAAATTTGTTGGCAAAACGTGTAGCAAAACGGCGGGATAGATTGTCATTTCTTTTCAACCGTACTCCAACAATTAAGGGAGGGCAGTTTAGAGCATTAGCTGCAATAGACCACATGGAAATGATATCTTTGGGGTCATCCTGACCATCTCCGTCCATCGTGGCAATCCACCGGCCTTGGGATTTTTCAATAGCTGTTAATAAAGCCTGAGATTTTCCACAACAATGATCATGCGATAGAATGGTCAAACTAGGCAATATTGTTTTTTTTGCCTCAATGAGGCGTTGCAATGTCTTATCAGTACTACCGTCATTAACAAATATAATTTCAGTTTTGGGAAGCTGGCAAAGAATTGTGGAAATTTCTTTGCAAACTGGAAGAATATTCTCTTCTTCATTTAAAACTGTTACAACAATAGATAAATCATAAACCATTGGGGTTTTAAACGCTATAATTATAAAAAAAATTAAGCAACATGCTGTTTGTCTGAAAGAGTTTTCGGTAATTTATCAATAGCTTTGTCAACTAAATTCGTGTTTTTTTCTTCAGTTAGAACAGAAGAAATAACGTCTCGTGCTGCACAAACTGCAATATCTGCAGCTTTACGACGTACTGCATTTATAGCATCTTGTTCATAAACTTTTAATCGAATGTGTGCTAATTCTTCTTGTCTTTTGGCAGAAGCTTCGGCTTCTTTTTTAGCATTACTTGCTATAAGAGAGGCTGCTTGTTTTGACTCTTCTAACATACGTTCTGCTTGTTTTTTTGTGGCTTCATACTCTTTTTGAGCCTTAGTATAAATATCCTCAGCCTCACGTTTTAGACGACTCGCTTCTTCAAGCTCGGCTTTGACTTTTTGGGTCCGATCATCGAGCATTGCTGCAAAAGGACGCCATATTTTTTTTCCAAAAACGATAAAAAATAATACAAAGGCGATTGCTGACCAAAAATGAGGTTCGTGTACTAGGTGCATTTCATTCTCTTTGTTCGTTACAGGTTAAACGACACCGCTTTATTAATTTTTTCTTTAAGAAGTTGTTGATCCGTCTCTTCATTCAATAAGCGCCGTATTATTGTATTCGCCACATCTGCTGCCACTTGATCTATGTGTGCAAGGCTTAGTTTTTGGGCTTCTTCAATATGCGTTTCTGACTCTTGTATTTCTTTGTTAAGAGTGTCTTGCATGTCTTGCATTAGTTTAACGGAGTTCTGTCGACTTTCTTGTAAAATACTGTCAATTTTTGCTTGCGCCTCTATGGATGCTTGGTGACGTGTTTTATCCAGTGCTTGGACGGCCTTATCGGCCTGCGCCTTTGCGTTTCTTGCAGAAACCATATCTTCATTAATTTTGGACTGTCTATTATTGAGAATGTGTTCAACTTGAGGAATAGAAAAAAATTTAACAAAAAGAAATAAAATAAAAAAGATTACTAAAACCCAAATGAATTGCGCTGTTACAAGCGGATTGGAAAATTCCATTTGAGGCATACCAGCAGCCAGGGCATTTGAGCTTACGGTAAAAGCGAATGCAATGCCAAAGCTGCCTCCCGTTATGAGAGACGCCAACAGATGGATAGAATGGGCTGAAAAACGTCTCACGTATCGTCTCTCCCTACATAAACAAAATAAGGAAAGCAATGAGAAGGGCATAAAGGGCAACAGCTTCAGTAAGGGCGAAACCCAACATACCCAGTCCGAAAACATGGGGGCGAGAAGCGGGATTGCGTGCAATACTGCTAACCAGTGACGAAAAAATATTACCAATACCGATACCAACACCGGAAAGTGCAATGACGGCGAGACCAGCACCTATTTGTTTGGCAGCGATTAAAAGTGAATGATCCATTTAAGTGTTTTCCTTACATTTTTAGATAGATAATTAATTGATTAATGGTAAAAATGAAACTAATGTTCAACTGCTTCTTGTAAATACATGCATGTAAGAATAGTAAATACATATGCTTGTAGTGCACCAACAAGTAACTCAAGGGCAAATAATGCTATATTTAGTAAAATAGGAAAAATTCCCAAAAAGCCACCTAATGCTAAACCTAGGCCAGCTGCTAGCATAATAGTGAATGCAGCAAACATTTCAATCATTACGTGACCAGCGACCATATTTGCAAAAAGTCGTATGGATAAGCTTATAGGTCTAGACAGATAAGAAAGTATTTCAATAGGGACCAAAAGAGGTGCCATTAAAATAGGTGCTCCCGCAGGCATGAAATGAGCAAAAAATTTCAATCCTTGATTTTTAATAGAAACGATGATTGCTAATATAAAAACCATGAGGGCTAATGAAACGGTAACGACAATATGACTAGTAAAAGCAAAGGAAAAAGGCAATAATCCTATGTAATTACCGATCAAAATGTAAAAAAATAAAGCAAATATAAAAGGGAAAAAATTCTTTCCTTTTTCGCCTATAGTGCCGAGTACCATACCATAAACAAACTCATAAAATATTTCCAATGCTGCTTGATAGCGACCAGGAATAATAGCTTTTTTACGCATACCGAAATAAAAAATAATGGGTACTAAAATGGCAGTAATAACCATCATTAATTCGGACTGAGTAAATTTTAATGACTGACCCAATGAACCAAAAATAGGATGTAGTTCGAATTGGCCTAATGCATCTATTCCTTGACTGGCCACTAGTCTTCTCCCAATATTAAATCAAATTTCTTGTAAAAGTGTATCATTTTAACCTTTTATCATTTGGGTTAACCATTCGCCACACATTTAATACTCCAGCACATACGCCTAATAATGAAAAAAGGACAATGAACAAGGGAGATGTTGATAGCCAATAGTCTAAACCGTATCCAATAACAACGCTAACAAAAAAAACTGAAAATAATTCAACTCCAGCTCTAATAACGATTCTCCACAGTTCCTTATCTTCGCTAGACAGATTAAAATAAGGCTCTTTTTTTGAAGCGTTTAATCGTGATTCGAAATCCTGTAGTTTTCTATCAAAAGAATCAAGTTTTTTCTTTTTTTTCTTTTCCAAAAATAAATAGCCTCTTTGCTAAATCATTTTACGAACTTAACGTGGTTGGTAAAAAAATTATTTAAAGAACAAGGGTAATTTTTTTCTATTAGTATTATATCTTAATTTTTATGGTAAAAAAACACGTTTATAAAAAAGCGAACAATTTTGCTCTCTGAACACTTTTGGGG
>NZ_CAWUGZ010000074.1:0-26521 GCF_963921845.1 Commensalibacter sp. Nvir
GTTTAATATTATTAGGCATTTTTATCTTATATATCCTACGCCCACTTACACTCTGCACAAAAAAATTGAATTACTCTTAGTCTTCAACGAAACGAACAATAAAATGGAAAATATCGAAAAACCAAGAACAATTTTTTACGGTAACTGATTAAAGTAACCAACCATGGACAATAAAACCCCATTATTCCTCAAAATAATCGGATAACGATACGTTATATTGGCCAGGTTTTAAAGGGTGAGATTGCGATTCATCTGGTGCCCAACCTGTTAAAATAGCAAAATCCAAAGCAACGGACAATTCACCGAGCTCATTAGATTTACGTAAAAAATGAGCAAAAAAACGATCCGATAAATTTTTCTTTACTTCATTTAAGGCATTATTTTCTCCAGCTTTTTGTAAATCTTTCATCAAGCTAAAAGCATTTTGGTAAATAAAATGGATAGTTTCCTTATCAACTACGGACAAAGAAAATTCAGCCCGCTGCATTAACACAGCGCACGCCCTTAAATCTGGAAAAGCAGAAACCCTAGAGCTAACTTGATTACAATATTCAATTTCTAATTCAGCAAGTAATTTTCGTAAATTATCCAGTGTAGGAACAATCGGTATAGTAGCTAAAAAAAACCCGTTAGGTTTTAAAATATTTCTTATCTGCATCAAAGTACCAGGCAGATCGTTTACCCAATGCAAATTAAAATGAGCAATAACCAGATCAAAACTATTCGCTTTAAAAGGAATAAACTCTTCATCCATTGACAAAGAAGGAGAACGATTAAGAGAAACTAGCTTCTGGGACAAATCAGCCGAAATGGTTGCTATTCCTTTATTAAGCAAAAAAGAAGATATATACCCCCTTCCTCCCATTTCCAAAGCATTGCTAAACCGATAGTTCACATCACTAAAACGGTCTAATAAACGCTCTGCACATATTTTGTTAAGGGATTGAATGTCTTTATAATAATAGTAAGCTCTATCGCGATGCAATTTTACTATGCGCCGATCAAATAGATGGGGTACTGCCATAATACTGAAAAACAACTCAAAAAAACGAATAGTGTATTAAAAATGAAAAAATCCAATAGTGCTATTGTACCCTTTTCATTTTAAAACCCATTAAAAAATAGAAGGCTTAATTCCAGAAGCTTTTAACTGCAAAGACAAGGCTGCTTTAAGCTTTTCTAAACCTTCTGTGGTTTGACTTTCAGCACGTGCAACTAGTGAAGCCTGCGTATTTGAAGCCCGCAACAACCACCACCCATCCTCTGTATTGACACGAACCCCATCTATAGTAATTACATCCGCTTGCTCACTCTTTAATCGATCGGCGACCTCTTTAACAACCTGAAACTTACAATCATCAGGACAGTCAAATCGAATTTCAGGTGTTGAAACCGCTTTTGGCAATGCTTCTGTTACGTCTGAAAGAGGCCCCTTTAAGCGTGCAACAATATCCAGAGTGCGAACTGCTACATAAAGAGCATCATCAAAGCCATACCATTTATCCGCAAAGAAAATGTGACCTGACATTTCTCCACCCAGTAAAGCATTGCACTCAGCCATTTTTGCTTTGATTAAAGAATGCCCTGTACACCACATAAGGGGATTACCCCCTGCTTTTTTAATTTCTTCATAAAGAATACTGCTTGCTTTTACATCAGCAATAATCGTAGCCCCTTGGTGATCAGGCAGAATGTCCCGACTATAAAGGATCATTAGCTGATCACCCCATAAGATATTTCCTTTGTTATCAATAACCCCAATACGATCGGCATCCCCGTCAAAAGCGATGCCGATATCAGCATGACGTTCCAATACTTCTTTTGTTAATTGCTTTAAATTTTCGGGAACCGTTGGATCAGGACTATGGGAAGGGAAGTTACCATCAATGGTACCGTTTAAAACAATATGCTCACCTGGCATTTTTTGTACCAAACGCGTTAAAATCTCACCTGCAGCACCGTTACCATTATCCCAAACGACTTTTAACTTTCGATCCGTTGCATTAAAATCTTTTAGAATCCGTGTGATATACTCTTCACTGATATCTACTTTTCGGACACTACCTATTCCTTCCGGAACGACGTCACCCTGAGCAATTTGCCTACCTAGTTCTTGTATTTGTTGCCCATAAAAAGATTTGCCACCCATTACGAATTTCATACCATTGTATTCTTTAGGATTATGGCTGGCAGTGACCATAATGGCTCCATCCGCTTCCATGACCTTTGAAGCATAATAAAGCAATGGAGTTGGACCTTTTCCAATACGTATAACTTCCAATCCACATTTTTTGAGCCCGTCAACCAAAGCGCTTTCTAAATCAGGAGAACTAACCCTTCCATCATAGCCAACAACGACTTTTTTGCCTTTTTGTCGAATTATTAAACTTCCAAAAGATCTACCTATAGCAAAAGCATCTTCAACAAAAAAAGTTTTTTGATAAACGCCTCTTATATCGTATTCACGTAATATACTAGGTGCAATGTCCCTTTTACAATCCATCAAATTTCTTCCTCACATGCATATTTTTTTAGTATGTTACGCATTGAACTCTTTAAATCTGGACGTTTTAACGCAAAAGCAATTTGTGCTTCTAAAAAACCAGCTTTACTGCCACAATCATAACGTATCCCATTATAACGCAATCCATGAAAAGGCATTTGACCTATTAATTTAGCCATTGAATCCGTCAGTTGCACCTCATTACCGGCCCCACGCTCCATAGCCGCTAAATAGTTCATAATTTCAGGTGAAAGAATATAACGACCGATTACAGATAAATTTGAAGGAGCCTCTTCTGGCTTTGGTTTTTCAATAAGCCCTGAAATTTCAATAAGCTTTCCATCGTCGTTAGAAACTTTGACAATACCATAACTTGATGTTTTCTCAATAGGAACTTCTGAAACAGCAACAACGTTACCGCCAAATTTGTTATAAACTTCGACCATTTGGGCTAAACAACCTGGATTAGCCGAGATCAAATCATCGGGCAACAACACTGCAAATGGATCATCCCCTACAAACGAACGTGCACACCATACGGCATGCCCTAATCCCATAGGCTCTTGCTGACGCAACGCTACTAATGAACCTGCTTCAATACTAGAAGGCTCCAATGCGTCTAAAGAATCCTGTTTGCCTTTTTGACGTAAATTATCGACAAGTTCATAAGCTACATCAAAGTAATCAATTAAAGAATCTTTACCTCTTGCAGTTATTAAACAAAATTCTTTTATACCGGCAGCCCGCGCCTCATCGATAGCGTACTGTATAAGAGGACGGTCAACGACCGGCAACATTTCTTTGGGCATTGACTTGGTCGCAGGTAAAAACCTTGTGCCAAATCCAGCAACAGGTAAGACAGCTTTGGTAAGAGGCTTAATCACTAATTGACCCTTTTGCATAAAATTTCAAAAAGACTATTATCATAAAATAATTTACTCAATTCAATGTTTGTACAATCAATTTCAAATTATTCAACTGAAAATTAATGGATTGGTGTTACCCTTTCATTGACTGCTTTACAGCAATAGCTGCTAAATTAACAATACCGCGCGTAGTTGTACTTTCTGTCAGTATGTGTAGAGGTCTTGTTGTACCAAGAGTAACAGGCCCTATTTGTAAAGCGTCCCCAACCACACGACTTAACGATAATCCAATATTTGCGGCATCAAGATTAGGCATAATTAAAAGATTAGCATCATGTGTTAAAGAGGTATTATCAATTATTCGTGACCTTAAAACCGAACTTAGCGCGGCATCTCCTTGCATTTCTCCATCTATTTCTAACTCAGGCTTTCTCTCTTTAATAATTTTAAAAGCATCTCTCATTTTTTGAGCTGTCTTTGACTTTCCTGCCCCAAACGATGAATACGACAATAGTGCCGCACGTGGCTTCAAGCCAAAATCTGTCATTGCTTCTGAAGCAAGCTCTGCAAATTCAGCAATCTCTTCTGCAGACGGATTTAAATGTAAATAGGAATCACCAATAAACAAAGCCATATTAGAGTAAACCAGTACAGACAAAGTATAAATTTTTTTCACATTCGGACGTCTAAGCATAATTGCTTTAAGGTATTTGTAATTGCAATACCATTCGCCATACCCCCCTACTAAGGCGGCATCCACACTACCCTCTCTTAACAACATTGCTGCAGCAATTGACTTTCTACGATAGAGTTGCTCTTTTGCTAGAGAAGGAGGAATTCCTTGGCGTTCTACCAATACTTGGTATTTTTTTTCAAGGGCCTGCACAATAGAATTATCTTGATGTAATTCTATAATAGAAACCTGACGCTCAATATCAACAGAAAGTCCTAATTGCCTTATTTTTTGTCTAATTCGCTCTTTACTTCCAATCAAAATTGGCTTTGCCATATTTTCATTTATTAATACTTGAACCGCACGAAGAACACGTTCGTTTTCACCTTCAGAAAATATGACCTTACTTAAAGAAGATTGACAGCGTATAGCTTCAAAAATAGGCTGCATGACTTGACGGGTACGAAAGACAAAATCCGTTAAGTGATCGAGATAAATATGAAAATCTTTTATTGATCGCGTAGCAACTCCACTTTCTATTGCTGCTTTTGCTACAGCTGGTGCTATCTCAAGTATAAGACGAGGATCAAAAGGTCTGGGAAGTATATATTCTGGTCCAAATCGAGGAGCTTTACCCCCATAAGCCGTAACCACAACTTCATTAGCCTCTTTCATGGCCAGCCCTGCCAAAGCATAAACTGCGGCATGCTGCATAGGTAAATTAATTTCCCTAGCCCCCACATCCAAGGCACCTCGAAAAATAAAAGGAAAACATAAGACGTTGTTAACCTGATTAGGATAATCGGATCGCCCTGTTGCTGTTATAGCGTCGGCCCTTACACTCTTAACTTGGTCAGGAGTAATTTCTGGCTCAGGATTTGCTAACGCAAGAATGATTGGCTTATCGGTCATTTTTGCCACCCATTCTTTCTTCAATACTCCAGCAACCGATAGGCCTAAAAATACGTCTGCATTACCAATGACTTCTTCTAATGTTCGTGCGCTGGTTTCCTTAGCATATTTTGCCATATTATCCAACATATCGGCGTTCCGACCTTTCCAGACTACTCCGTCCACATCGGTAAGCGTTACGTTGTCTATTTTTAAGCCCAAACTCACCATCAAATCAACACAAGCTAAAGCCGCTGCACCTGCACCCGAAGTTACTAAACGTATATTTTCTATTTTTTTATTTTGAATGCGCAGTGCATTAATTAATGCAGCCGTCACCACAATTGCCGTACCGTGTTGATCGTCGTGAAAAACAGGTATGTTCATCCTGTCTCTTAATTTCTTTTCAATTTTAAAACATTCAGGAGCTTTGATATCTTCTAAATTAATCCCACCAAAAGTAGGCTCAAGCGCCGCAACAACATCACAGAATTTATCAGGATCTGTTTCATTGACTTCAATATCAAAAACGTCTATGTCTGCAAATTTTTTGAAGAGGACCGCTTTCCCTTCCATGACAGGCTTTCCAGCTAAAGCTCCAATATTACCCAGTCCCAACACAGCCGTTCCGTTTGAAATAACACCGATTAAATTACCTCTCGTTGTGTACAAACTGACCAAAGAAGGATCTTTTTGTATTTCCAAACACGGTATCGCGACTCCAGGAGTATAAGCTAAAGACAAATCCGTTTGGGTAGCCATCCTTTTGGTCGCTGTAATTGCCAGTTTTCCTGGAACTGGAAATTGATGATAATTTAACACCTCCTGTTTATTTTTTTTATTCATCACTTCCTCTCCAAATGCTAAACCCATTTTACTTGTCAGTAATACGGTAATTTAGAATAAAATATTTATAAAAGGGAATTGAATAATTTTAAAAAATTAATGGTGCGGCCGAGAAGACTCGAACTTCCACGGAGTAATTCCTCCACAAGCACCTCAAGCTTGCGCGTCTACCATTCCGCCACGGCCGCACGTAACAAAGCATCATTTAGATACTTGCACTCTATGTGTCATCTTCTATAACCGATGAAAAGCAATCAAGCAATGATTTTAACAATAATAAGTTTTAAAAAAAGCAAAAGCTTAAATTGCTTGGATACTTTGATTCTTTACACAAAACGTTATTTAAGAACAAATTGAAACTTAATCAAAATTATTTACTTAAAAAAGTTTAACAATCCAATAAATTTTTTACCTAACAGCACTAGGTTTACAATATTTAAAGAACACCCATAGTTTACTGTGGATAAGAAAAATAAGCAGGGTCTATATTAATTCCACGATGAATATTATTTATAGTCACAATCGTTTGACGTTGGCGCGCATCAATAGCAAGCATTTGAATCAAATTTAACTCTTTACCATTGTCCCGAAATCTCAATGTAAGCAAACCTTGAGAAGGGTTGTCCGAACTGGCTAACGATATTTGTAAAAAATTTACAGTATGTTTTACTGAAGTTACTAAAATAGAGTTCTGTAAACGAACAGGGTTGTTCAACATTAACCCTAATGGATTGTGATTAAGACCAATCTGCGTGAGGGATTGACTATTGTAATCTTTGACAACCATACGACGGTCTTTAGCTACAGCGACCATAAGAAATGGATACCTATAATTTAATCTGAGTTTCCCAGGAAGATAAATAATTTGACCTCTTGAATGGTTGCTATCAGGCCAAGTCTGTTCAAATTGACCTATAAACCCACTGCTATTATTTAAATAATCTTCAACGCGACTAATCGCTATCAAATCACAGGTTGATTGACTTTGATTTACTGTTTGACAGCCAATCAATAAAAAGAAAGATAATAAAAATGTAAACCACCTAACAAATTTAACAAACATGCAAGCATCTTTCTTTTGAATACTACGTCAATATACCCCATCCATCTTAACCGATGAACTATAAACTTTTTGCGTATTATTTTACGATAACCGTTTAGTTTTCATTACAAGAATTTAGAATTAGCCCTTGTTTTACTGAAAGCCCTCCTCATATTAAATACTGGCTTAATTTTTTAATATTTTCAATATGTAAAAGCCAGATTTTTCAATTCAAACCCATAGTTAATGTATAACCAAAAATGTTGGTTCTTTAAAAAATATGCTTGAAAAACTTTCATATTATTTTAACTAAGAACAGTTAATCTATACTGAACTTGACTTTTGTTTCCCTTTAAATATTCCCTACCTTCACCATTTTTAATTTTAACTTACCATGGCCCGTTATAAAAAACGTTTTCGAGCTTTTGATCCAGATCCAGACTGCCCTACAACTGTTTGCGAAATGCCTGGTTGCTGTAATCCTGCTGGGTACAAAGCTCCAAAATCTCCAAAAAAATTAAACGAATATTTTTGGTTTTGCCTCGAACACGTACGCGAATACAATAAAAGTTGGGATTTTTGCAAAAATATGAATTTGCATGAGATTGAAGAAAATTTACGCTCCGCTACAGTTTGGAATAAGCCTTCATGGAAATTAGGTCATTTAGGGAGAATAGATCGTTACAAACAAGAACTTTTTATTGACGCATTTAACATCTTAAATAATTCTGAGGTTTCAGCATTTAAGGAACAAAATTCATCAATCCACACGAAAATTCCTCTGGAACTAGAAAATTCTATTGAAATATTGGCTATTGACTGGCCTATCACGCTAGCAGAATTAAAAAAAAGATACATGAATCTGGCAAAGCAATATCATCCAGATCGAAACAATGGTAACCAAAATTTAGAGGAACAATTTAAATTAATTAATGCTGCTTACTCTCAATTACGAACACATTTAACCAAAGCATCTTAATTTGGTATATTTTTAATATGTGTTAGTAAATTATTATTGGTCGAGTCAAGGACAATTTTATAATGAACGAATCCACACTTCAGCCCATAAATCCAGTCAACCCTGAACTTTCTTCTCCTATTCATCTCTGTCTTCCAGACAAATATCTGAACGCTAGGAAAACATTTCAAATTGACTTAGATATGGATATACTTGGATTCTCAGACAAAACCCCTCTAGTACCTGATCTTGATTTAAGCTATCGTTTCGATAAAAATACGACCCATGCTATACTGGCAGGATTTAAATATAATCGCCGCGTCATGGTACAAGGATTTCATGGCACAGGAAAATCTTCTCATATTGAACAAGTTGCTGCTCGTCTTAATTGGCCTTGTATCCGGATTAACCTTGATAGTCATATTTCACGAATTGATTTAATTGGCAAAGATGCTATCGTTTTAAAAGAGGGTAAACAAGTTACACAATTTCAAGAAGGCTTATTACCTTGGGCTCTTGAGCACCCCTGTGCACTCATTTTTGATGAATATGATGCTGGCAGGCCTGATGTCATGTTTGTTATACAACGTATTTTAGAATCAGATGGAAAACTTACATTATTAGATCAAAATCGAATTATAAAACCCCATCCGGCATTTCGATTATTCGCTACGACCAACACAATTGGGTTAGGGGATACGACAGGATTATATCATGGAACACAACAGATTAATCAAGGTCAAATGGATCGATGGAATATTGTTGCGTCGTTAAATTATTTGCCCCAAGAAGAAGAAATTCAAATAGTTTTAGCCAAACTAAAAATTAATAAGACCAACGATGAAATTATAAAGCAAATTACATCCATGGTAACGATGGCTAATTTAACAAGAGAGGGCTTTGCTACAGGAGAAATATCAACTGTAATGTCCCCAAGGACTGTTATCACTTGGGCTGAAAATTTCCAAATATTTAATGACTTAACACTAGCTTTTCGTCTTACCTTTCTTAATAAATGTGATGAAGCTGAAAAAAGTATTATTGCTGAATATTATCAACGTTGCTTTAATATTGACCCCATTAAATCTAACACAAATTAATATAATTTTGTGAGAAACGCTTATGAAAAACAATCGGCAGTCACTTCACCTTCCACAAAAACACGTCGCTGATCAAAAATCATATAATCCTGACCAATTTAAACAAGCTACTGCCAGCGTAGTCCGTGCATTGAGCGGTGACAAAAATGCTAATATAAATTTTTACACGGGTCCACTTAAAAATCATAATATCGAAAAATCTTTTTCCCAAAAAAATATTTATCTTCCACACCCACCGCCAACCGACGACCCATATATTTTAAGTCAAGTGCGAGGATCAGCAGATGCCAATGCATTACGTTTAAAATATCATGACAGCAAACTCCATGAATTCAATCAACCTCAGGAAAACGAAGCCAAAACCGCTTTTGATGCTCTGGAACAAGTACGAGTCGAGGCTTTAGGCAGCCGTGCTATGTTAGGAGTGGCGGCAAATCTCCGCTCATTGCAAGAACACAAGAGTCATGTTGAAGGTCATTCCCGTATGTCCAAAATTGAACAAATGGCTCCCCATACCGCTTTAGCACTGCTTGCACGTGAGCATCTTACGGGTGTAGCTATGCCAAAAGAATCTCAACCTATCTTGAAATTGTGGCGCAATCAATTAAGCAAAGAAGGTAAAGAAGCACTTGAAACTATGCGTTTACACCTTAATAATCAAAAAAAATATGCTTCAGCAGCCAGGAGACTTTTGCAAGCTTATCAATTAATAGGCAATGTAAAAAAAGAAAAAGAGGATTCTTCAGATAACAGTAAAGAAAACCAACCTCAAGGTAATTCAAACTTATTACAACCGGATTTCGACACTACGTTTCAATCACCAAACTTTTCAGAGGTAGATCAAAAAGAAAAAGAAGAAATGATTGATGATATTGAAAATCAATCAGAACTACTCCAAAACTATGAGAATACAGAAAAATCACAAATTAATAGACATTCATCAGGACATAACAAAAATGAAACGTTTAATACACAAGTTGAAGATGAATACTATACAATTTATACTAAAAACTATGATGAAATTGTAACAGCAGATCAATTATGTTCTATCGAAGAACTCGACTATTTACGTAAACAACTCGATCAACAACTTTATCATCAACAAAATATTATTTCCCATTTAGCTAACCGATTACAACGCAAACTTATGGCAAAACAAACACGAAGTTGGAGTTTTGATCTTGAAGAAGGATTGCTTGACGCTGCTAAACTGACACGGATTATCACAAACCCTATCAATACTCTAAGCTATAAACAAGAAAAAGAAACAGATTTTAAAGATACTATCGTCACTCTTCTTATTGATAATTCTGGCTCTATGCGGGGAAAACCTATTAATATTGCGGCTATGTGTGGAGATATATTGGCTCGTACGCTTGAACGCTGTGCGGTTAAAGTTGAAATTCTCGGTTTCACAACCCGTTCTTGGAAAGGAGGGAAAAGTAGAGAACAATGGCTTAATAAGGGGAAACCAGTTCATCCGGGTCGTTTAAACGACCTTAGACATATCATTTACAAATCCGCAGATCAACCTTGGCGTTATGCAAAACGCAACCTTGGATTAATGCTACAAGAAGGGCTTCTTAAAGAAAATATTGATGGTGAAGCCCTCTATTGGGCATGGAAACGTTTAGAAAATCGATACGAACATCGAAAAATTCTTATGGTCATTTCCGATGGTGCCCCTGTTGATGACAGTACGTTATCTGCTAACACACCAGAGTATCTAGAAAATCATTTACGACGCATAATACATCGTATTGAAAAATTTAATAACATAGAACTGTCCGCTATAGGAATTGGACACGACGTCACGCGTTATTATCAACGTGCAGTAACTATCAACAACGTCGAGCAACTTGGAAAAACGATGATGCAGGAATTAACTTCATTATTCGAAATCAAGCGTCCTAAATTATTAAACAGTTTGGTTAAAAACTAAATCATAACTTACATTAATCAACCCCATTGAACATAAATTTTATAATCAATTGTTTACCTTAAAAGGTTATCAAAAACTTTTTAAGTTCACTTAACTTAAACTATATTTTTTTGAATAAGTACAAACCCTATCGAAAAATTCGCGTTCAATTTTGATTGTTGTACTATTTTAAAGCTTCTTACAACCGTGCGTCATCTAAATCAAACCGACTTCATATGGGCGTCTGCTCTGTAAGAATCCTCTTGCCAATACATACGATCAGCAACTTGAGCACCTAAATTGAAATTTACTCCCTGCAATACGCGATCCTTAAAGTACATATAACCTGCACGATCAATCAAATGCCCCATATGCAGGTATATCGGCGTGCCACTCAGCATTTCTTTTTCAAACTCAAAAATATTGCGAATAAGGGAAACAATAACTTCTTCCGATACCCAATTCAGAAAGATTTTTCCAACTCTGGGAGTTTTCTTACTTGTACGTCCCCCTAGCCTAACTTGATAGAGTTGTTCTGGCATTCTCTGCCAGGCCAATGTAGGACATGCAAGAACGCACTCACTACACCCAATGCATAAATTTTTTTCTTTAGTTGCTTTACCGTTGTTAAGAGATAAACAATCTACTGCATGGTTTTTACAAGCACGGACGCAGGCTCCGCAACCAATACAGCGATTATAAGAGAAACGGATACGAGTAACCCCAATGATACCTATATCGGCCATATAGGCCTTGGCACAATCATTAGGACATCCTGACACAACCACTTTTAAATGATATTTGCTTGGATAAATTTCTTTTTCTAAACGTTGTGCTAGTCCCGTAGTATCCACATTCGCTTTTTGACAAATACGATTACCTTGACACGCTACAATATTTCGTCCGCCAATGGCTTGGTATCCTGCTTTTGGATCCGCAACCTGGACCCCACACATCTCAATTTCTATTTCGCGAATAAAAGGCTCTAAGGCAGCATTCACCTTATCCATGTCTTCATAACGAATGCCAGGCATCGCCAATTTTTGACGCGTCGTTAAATGAATTAAACCATTCCCATATTTTTCGGCGATTTCTTGGGCCACGCTTAATAATCGAGCGGGAAGAATACCCCCAGGAATACGTACGCTCACCATTGCTTCGGAACGCACCTTAGAAAACCGATATTCATTAAGGGCTCGGGCACGGTAAAGATCAACATCAATACTCATAATTACCTTCCTAATCAATCATACAACGAGCATCCGAATAGGTAAACACTGGCCCGTCAAGACAAACATAAACGTCTCCAATACGACAATGTCCACACTTGCCCACTGAACACGCCATACGTCGTTCATAGTCGACCCAAATATTTTCATCCTTTAAACCATGCATAGTTAGCTTATCAACCGTCGAACGAATCATGACCGGAGGCCCCACTACAATAGCTTGCATTTCGTCTGAATCAGTAAAATCGATATCATCCAACCTATCGGTTACCCGACCTAAAGAATAGTAATCCTTGTCAGCCATTCCCTCTTCCAAAGTTAAATATAACCTGCACTTCTCACGCCAAGATTCTAGTTCGTTTTTATACAAAATACTTTCTGGGTTTTTATATCCTAGAATAACACTCAACCGTTTAACCCGTTCAGAATGTTCACACCAATGGCGAAGCAAACCTTTTATTGGGGCCACCCCTGTTCCACCTGCGACAATAAGCAATGAGCGATTGAGAAACTGATTAAGATCGTATCCATTCCCATAAGCACCTCGTAGCCATATTATATCCCCAGGGGTTAGCTTGAACAAAGCATCCGTGACTTTTCCCACACGACGAATTAACAAATCTATCCATCCGTCACCAAAATCCGATACTGAAATAGGAGCTTCACCGATCATAGGCAATGAAACCTCAACAAACTGACCATATTGGACAGGAAAATCGCAAGAAACGCGAAAATTCCATTCCAAAGAAGTATGTTTTTCTATCTGTAGAATAGAATATGGGGCAGGCATTAATATCTGTTTTTGGTGGGCACGGATGCTTTTTTTCATTATTTTCTTTCCTCTTGCACCACACGTTCCACTTCGTCAGTCATTTTATTAATAATCCAAGAAAATTTGATATATTGTGGACACTGATCATCGCAGCGTCCACAACCAACACACATGTGTTCTTGTTCTTTCGCCCGGGCCCTGTAATCATTCACTTTATGCAATGCTCTAAAACGCAAACGTTCACTGACTTTTTTGCGAAAACTATGCCCGCCAGCCATGTCAGTATAACCGTCAATCATACAGCTAGACCATTGACGACGCCGCTCTCCTTTTCCTGGATTTTCAGCATATTTAACATCAAATATACTGAAACAGGTACAAGTCGGGCACCCCGTAGTGCACCGCCCACATCCTATGCATCGGTTTTGATAGTCATTCCACAAGCTATGATTAGTTAAAATTTGTCGAATACGTTTGGGATCATCACACACTCGATCAGGTGTTCTAACTTTTTCATAATTTTCAGTTACAAAATTAATATGATAATTTGAAACTCTCCCTAAATTTTCGAAAGCCCATTTAATATCAAGATCATTAATTTGAATGTTAGCTCCATTTTCATCAAAACGTATTGCAGCGCTAAAATTTTCAGTACAATTGGTTTTCATAGAAACACAAAAACAATTTTCAAAACTTTCAGTACACTCCATCAGCACATATTTAATGTTATTACGTATTCGGCTATAACTGTAATCTACAGTATTACCATTTCTAAGATACATATAGTCAAGCCGACTCAAAGCATTGATGTCACAGGCACGAGCAAAAATCAAAAATGGTCGCTCGTCAACATTAGCGAGTTGAATTTCATCATTATTAAAATAAAACAACGTTTCGGTGATCGGTGTAATAATCGTACTCGGCGATACATAGGACTTTTCTTTCCAGACAATATCATTCCAGTTGTGTATAGGATGATATACGATGGTATCGGTATCAGAAAAACGTCCGCCTCGATATTCTGCAAAAGGTGCGTAAATAGAATATTCTTGAGATAATCGTAATAGCGCTGTATGAGCTTCGGTCTGAGACAAATAGATGGACGACATATGACATCCTTTTTTTACCAACTTGATTTTCCAAGTGGCTATAAAGAGAACAAGCTATAATGTACATCGAATTTATATAATGAAAATTCAATATTCAATATTTACTTTTTATTACTAAAACCATTCCTACTTTAATCTACAAAAGCTTTTAAATTGAAAAACTATCTCGTTTTTTCGTCAATTAATGATTATTAAAAAATTTTATTTTATTACAACTGAATGATTAATCCTATAGAATGTCGTAACTATTTTATCCATAAATAAAATGAAAGCCTTATATCGTATAGGAAATATCGTCATAATATAATTTATTACCTTTTCCCAAATCAGTACAAAGATAGTAATACACTAAATAATTTTTAACTTTCAAAAAACATTATTACTTTTAATTCGATTTCATTTACAAATTATACAAAAAACAGTGCTTCAAATAACTTAATACGCAGTGCTTTTAATCAACAACTTTTAGACTTAGATAGAATGAAAACTTTTAATTTCAAAACTTTAAACCCCTTAGCTCAATTGCAAAACAAAACGAGCAATTCTATCACAAGCTTCCTCTAAAATATGTTCATCTGCCGCATAGGATAGTCTAAGATAAGGGCTAAACCCAAAAGCACTTCCAGGCACCACAGCAACGTACATCTCTTCAAGTAAGGCCTGAGCAAATTGGTCATCAGTCCCTATCAAGCAACCCCCTTTACTTGTTTTTCCTATACACCCTTTTATACCAGGATAAAGATAAAAAGCACCTTGCGGAGCCACACACGTAAAACCAGGTAACACCGACAAAACTGCTTGTACTTTCTGACGACGTCGATTATAAGCTTGCTTCATTTCTAAAACAGCTTCATCCCCTTTTGTTAAAGCGGCTTCCAAAGCCGCTTGGCTAACACTACAAGCACCAGAAGTCGAATTACTTTGAATTTTCATCATCGCTTTAATCAAAGAAGGACACGCCCCAGCATATCCAACACGCCAGCCTGGCATAGCATAAGTTTTTGACGCACCATTTGCGGTGAGGATACGTGATTTCAAATCTGGAGCAAGCGCCGCCAATGAATAATGACATTGATTATCAAATACAAAATGCTCATAAATTTCATCACAAAAAATCCAAATATGAGGAAATTCTCTGAGCACTTCTGCGATCGCAAGCAAAGTTTGTTTCGACCATACAGCTCCCGTAGGATTATTGGGTGAATTTAGTACCACCCATTTGGTTTTATTGCTTATCTTTGCACGCAAATCCTTTGCAAGCATAGCAAAATTATTTTGTTCTTCACACATAACATACACAGGGTTGCCACCCAAAAACTTGACCATAATCGGATAGCTGGTCCAATAAGGAGCAGGAAGAACAACTTCATCCTCAGCATCCAACGTGGCAGTTAAAGCGTTAAAAAGAATTTGTTTGACGCCATTCGCAACCATAATTTCATCAAGCTCATAACGTATAGCGTTTTCATATTCAAATTTGCGCTGTATAGCTTTTTTAAGAGAATGTATCCCATCAATAGGCGGATATTTTGTGTTTCCATCTTTAGCAGCTTGATAAGCAGCATCAATAACGAATGATGGAGTCTTAAAATCAGGTTCGCCTAAAGCCAAAGAAATAACTTTTTTCCCTTGACTTATCAACGCTCGAGCCCGCATGGACATAGCAATAGTCGCAGGGGTTTCAAGATTTTTCATTCTAGAAGATAATAAGGGAAATGCGGTTGTATCCATTTCTATATCGTCCATAACCCTTAATTCTTAACTGAAATTCATACAAAATTGACGAATACGTTTGCACGCTTCTTCAAGCAAAAGAGTACTGGTAGCATAAGAAATACGAAAATACCCTTCCATCATGAAAGCGGCCCCATGTACTGCTGCAACCCCTTCCTCTTCTAGCAAAGCGGCAACAAAATCTTGATCAGTCTTAATGTGAGTACCATTTTTTGAAGTTTTATTTAAAAAACCTTTCATCGAGGGAAACAAATAAAAAGCCCCTTCAGGCTTTATACAAGTCAGACCAGGTATTTCATTCAATTGTTGACAAACAAAATCACGTCTCTCTTCATAGGTTTTAATCATTGTTACAATGGATTGTTGTGACGCAGTGAATGCTTCACTTGCCGCCATCTGACTTATTGAACAAGGATTCGTCGTTGACTGACCTTGTAATTTTGTCATCGCTTTAATAAAATGCTTAGGAGCAGCTGCATACCCAATACGCCAGCCAGTCATGGCATACGCTTTGGACACACCATTCATTGTCACTGTACGGCTTTTTAAAAGCGGTTCTACCGCCACAATGGTCGAAGATGTAAATCCATCGTAAACAAGTTTAGAATAAATATCGTCCGCCAAAATCCAAACGTGTTCATGCCGTAAAAGAACATCACATAACGCTCTTAGCTCTGACCGACTGTAGGCCACGCCTGTAGGATTACAAGGCGAATTTAATATAAACCATTTGGTCTTAGACGTAATGGCAGCTTCTAATTGATTAGGTTGAAGTTTAAAATGACTCTTTTTTGCATTGCAAGGCACAATAACGGATTTGCCCCCAGCGAGGGTAACAATATCTGGATAAGACACCCAACAAGGGGAAGGAATGATAACCTCATCCCCTTGGTTTAAACTGGCCATCATTGCGTTAAAAATAACCTGTTTTCCCCCACAAGAAACCATAATTTCTTCAGGATCATACGTTATTTTATAATCCTCATTTAATCGTTTTACGATTGCCTGACGTAATTCAAGACTTCCCCCAACATCCGTATATTTGGTTTGACCCGATTGTATGGCCTTTATACCCGCTTGTTTAATATTTTCCGGAGTATCAAAATCGGGCTCTCCTGCTGAAAGACTTATGATATCTTGTCCATTGGCTTTCATTTCACGCGCTTTGGCTGAAATAGCCAGTGTTTGACTGGGTTGGATTCTTTTTAAACGATTAGAGACAATATCCATTTTATTATTCCAAAGTTAAACCGTTAACCGCCTATAAAACTAATAAAAAGGAAAATTTTACAAACAATTTTTTATGCATATTTCTACTTATCACGCTTATATACTAACTTAAATAGCACATCGGATATTTATAATTAATTTTTAAGGCTTTTTATAGTACTAAAAATTAATAGTTTAATAACCTATCATAGGTATATTTGACGTATTTATTTGGAAAAATAGTCCTCAATATATGTTTAAACGCAATACATATTCTTAACTTGTTACATATTGTGAAGCTTAAAACTGTTGAAAAAATTTTATTAAGTTATACACTTCAAAAGTATAGGTTTTACTAGAAAATTAATTGTCTAACGTTTTAAAATTCTGAAAATTTAAGGTTACATAGTATTATTTAATTATCCTCTTACCCAGTTGAGACAAAGTGACATTTAAACCAGAAATTTTTATTCAGCGCTTACGGTTTTCCCTTGAAAACATTGAAGAAAAAGCTAAAGCTTTTCAATTAGGGTTAAATATCGACGCTGTTAATACAGTTTTAAATCATTTTGAACAAAATCCTAATGATTTAGAAATAAACGAGAAACTTATTCAACACTGTATTTTATTTGAACAATTTTCGTTAGCCAATACGCTAATAGAACGAGCACGTGACTTATTTCCACACGAATTTAGATTTGTTTGCCTTGACATAATTCTTATTTCCTTGGTCAATGACCAAAACGAATTTTTTGATTTAATCTCAAAGCAACTAAAAAAATTTTCACCTGTAAAAGACATTGATATAGATTTTCTTAATCAAAAAAATAACTTTTTTTCAATTATAAATTTTTTGCTTGATATGTTAGAGGGTTCCACTTCGTTGCCACCCGCTCCAATAGACTATTATCTTTTGATTTTTCCTTATGATGTAAATACTGTGGATATTCAAACGAAAAAGAAATATTGCGATCATTTTATAAAATTTTGCAATTATTGTGGCCAACGCGATATTAATAAATTAACAAATTTTTTAGCATTGGAAAACAAAGTTAACCCAAACAAACCTTGGTATTGTCATATAAAAGGCAAGCTTCATTGGTTCAAGCACGAAAGACATCAAACAGATTACTATTTCCGCTGTGCCAAACAAAAAATAAAAGAAGAATTGATAGAATTTTGTTCGAATGAGGCTGGCGTTTATACGTGGCTAAGCGTTGAGGAAACTATTCAGTTCGATTTTAAAAATAATTGTCCAGATTTATTTGGTCTTTCGTCATGGCATTGGCATCATAATACTCCAAAAAACTACGTTCCTTCGGTATCTATTATTCTTGGATGCGATACACACTACTTTCGTTTTTTCCCCAAGTTTTTATTATCTCTCGTCAAAGCTTTTGAAGTCGACAATTGCCAGACCTCAACCGTCATCACGCTTGCTGTAGACAATATATCGAGCCAACAAATTCAATTTTTACAGGAAACCGCTACGTATTTACTTCAAAAATTTCCTAATTTTTATCTCGAGTTTACGTATGGTAACGCCCGCTACGAAGATGGTGCTGTTTTTGCCAGTTTGCGCTATCTAATTGCTAAGGATATTTTTCAAAAATACACCGTGCCAACGTTTATCTTCGACATTGACGGAATGATTCCAGAAGATTTTTACCAAAAATTTCATAAATTAAAACACAATAACGATTTTAGCTTCCGTTTATTTGCTTTCGATTCCAAGGGCAATCAATATTTCACTGAGCCCTGGTCTATTGGTGCAACTTGCACATATTATGGACAATTAGAAATTACTTCGAAAATATTAGTTTTTATGAAGTATTACCTTAATCATGCGTATTCACCCAATAATACAACTAATTGGTGTATTGACCAGTGCGCACTAGCACAAGCTTACGAGCGATACATTAGACCAAACTGGAAACAATTAAGAATTACCGATGCAGATAAAGAGCAAATACTTATTTTTGCACAACATGTCGGTAGTAAAGAGGAATTTTATCGTCACGGCGGCGTTGTTGATATGAATAATTTCCGTGAACGATTAAATGATGAAGAGCCTCCTATAGTCACAAAAGGATAACAATATGAATATAAAACCCACGCCCCACTTTGAAAGCGTTTTATGTAAAGATTTACACGATAGTCAGACATACACCCTAACAAGTGCTTCCAAAAACATTGAAGTTGGTGAGTGGACGATCAATAACAAACATATCGAAAATTGCTCTTTTCCCTTTGTTATTGAACAAAAAATATTACATGGCGGTAAACAAGAAGGCACCAAAATTATAACCATTACCTGTCCAGAGAAAGGATTAAATATAACCGTCACCCCAACCAGAGGGATGAGTGTTGTAAATGCGCGAGGGAAAGATATATATTTTGGTTGGGATTCACCAGTTAAAGAACTCGTTAACCCTGTCTATATTAATCTTGACAGTCGCGGAGGTACTGGCTGGACAGAAGGCTTCAACGAAATGCTCGTTCGTTGTGGGTTTGAATGGACAGGACATCCAGGCTATGAAAATGGACAATTATACTCTTTGCACGGGCGCTTGGCCAATACCCCCGCTTCTGAAGTTGAAATATCCATTAGCAAGCAAGCCCCTTATGAGATTAAAATTAGAGGGTTGCTAAAGGAAAGTGCGTTTAAGAGCCTTGATATGCATACCCTTACAGAATTAAGCTACGTACCTGGCTCAAACCACTTTACCATTCACGATATTTTAACAAACCATGCAGATTATCCTCATGATTATGAAATTATCTATCACAACAATTTCAGCAAACCTTTGCTTGAAGAAAATGCTGAGTTTATTGCCCCTGTCGAAGAGATAAGCCCATTTGATGAATATGCCTTGAAAGAACTCAACAATTGGTCGCGCTACTATGGACCAACGAAAGATTTCAATGAAATGGTTTACAATATCAAACTGTTCGCTAAACCAGATGGAACAACCAAAGTTGCTTTAGCTAACAAAATGGGGGACAAAGGGGCTGCCATTGAATTTAATATCAATCAATTACCGAGATTGGCCCTTTGGAAAAATACAGACACGGAAAAACAAGGATACGTTACGGGAATAGAACCCTGTACCAACCACGCCTACCCCATCGCTATTGAACGCGAACAAGGCCGTATCAAGCAAATCGCGCCAGGACAAAGCCTACACTTTAAAATGAAATTCAGCGCTTTAGTTGATAAGGAAGCGGTTGAAACTACTCGCCAAGAAATTTCCGCGATTATGGGCAACAAAAAAACCAAACTTATTGAAACGCCTATTGCAAAAGAATAATATTGCTTAACAGAGCTCATTTTTAGGAATGAGCTTAAATCGAAGCAGCGCTTACACTATAAAAATATTTCCTATTCATTTTTTAAAATTTTGACACGGTAGTTTTTTTCTAATGGCACGAGGTATATACATTTAAAATGTTACTTAAAAACTATTCTTTTTGTTTTTAATTTACCGTGTCGAAAATATAAATTTCATATAAAATTATTGCGTAATCCAATTCTTTAAGTTTCGCCTTAATGGCAATCAAATTTGAATGGATAAACAGTATTGTGCAGATTTATTAATCTAAACATAAAAATTTAAAGCCCTTTTTACTATAAAAACCTGCACTCATAGCTTTCGTACGAATACTTTGTAAAAAAATTAATTCTATAAATTTGTTTATAAAAAATACTTTCAACAATTGCTTTATAAACAAGTTAATGTTTGATTTTTCTAGTTAGAATAGAACCCTAACGTCTGTCCGTTTTAAAATTTAGACTTAATCTTTGAATAAATTAAAATACATTAACCTGATGATAGTTGTTAATGATCAGACTTATTGTAATACGTACTATTAATCAAAATATAGCGAATAAAAATTAAATTTTTTTCTTACTTTGATCTGTAATTGTACAAAAAATAACTATTAAGTAAAAAAACACAACCTCTTTGCATATCCAAATAAATGATTTGGTTACGCAACATTAAAATAAATAACGAATAAATCTTTACAAAAAACATAAATTCATGTATCTAATCTTACCAATTTTTTGCTCAGTGTATAATTTTGGTACTATATCGGAATTATTTTCCTGAATAACAAAGCAATACCAATTTTAAAGTTGATAACAATTTTCTTAATCTACTTTTAAATTGGTATTGAACGCGTTTTTAAAAAATTACTTAAAGTGCTTAAAATAACTTGATCAACTGTATTTTAGCTGAAAACGACATTTCTTTTTAACTCCCTTCTGGTTTTTTCAGTTTTTATTAACCCCTATTCCTTAAAGGCCAAGCATGAAAGAGAAACCTAAAAAATTATTTGATGATAACGCTATTTATACTCTTGAGGATACTAATTATGGCGTTAATAACAATACTGGAAAAATTTCCTATACTTGGTTGGATTTGGCTGAGTATTGGTGGGGTGGCTATCTCAAGTTGACCCTCTCAGGAGATATTGATCAAACTACTTTAGATTCAGATATTAATTGTTGGGTTGGATTGCACACAGTGCATGTTAATGCCAAACTATGGGGCATAATCAACGCCCTTGGCTTCAATAACGATACAGATTCTAAATTTACATTCCTTGCCTTGACCAACTATCTTCAAAGCACTTTAAAATCTGGCACCATTATTGAATCGCCGACTTTGCTTATTGGTGGAAAATTTAAAAATGGAGATCACCCCGCCACCATTAACATTAACGACGGCGGGACAGCAGAAATTAAAGGTCAGATTATTGAAGCCTTGGACCATTCAACTATTCTTATTGTTAACATAACCAACAACAGCACGTTTGAAATAGACAGGGCCCACATTGTTACGGGTACTTTTAATATTGAATCGGGATCAACTTATATCTTTGGGGGAGAAAGCCCCGATACAGACACCGTACTATCGTTTCTCAAAACAGATGGATCAACCGAACAATATACAGTCACTGTGGGGGACGTTACCTATAACAATGGAAATACTGCTAACAAAACTTATTACGAGCAAAAATTTTATAATTCAACACTTAAATTAGGAAGCTGTGATGTTAAAATTTTAAATAACGCCGTTTTTTTCTTCGATTATAACAATACCCTGGAGGTTGATGGGCTATGTAAACTTACAGGAAACACTATTGTTGGCTGGAATAACAACACTATAGTAGTAGGATCCTTGTTTACCCTTGATGACAACTCTTATCTTATCGCTTCTGCACATGTCGACCTAGGGCGATATGGTTTTACTGGCAATGGCACGTTAATCGTTATGGGGGAATATTACGATGCAACCAGTAAAACATTTAAACTTTCGAGCTTGACCCTTACTGGTGGTGGACAATTGGGCACGGTCTACCTCGGTTATGACCCTCAATACGAGAATGGCCTGGGTGGATACGACCACACCCTTTCGGATTCCAGCTTGATTAACCCGGATTCTCTGTATGGCGTAACGGCGACTTTTTCAGGATCTATTACCTTAAACGGCACTCTTTATTTAGGGGGAGGAACAGACAGCAACCACACCGTTTGGAACGGGCAGTTAACGCTTAATGACGCAACCGTTATTACCGATGGCACAGCATCCAAAGGGTTAATCATCACCACCGATGGTATCCTTACCGTCGGAGATATAGTAGATCTTGGTTTATTGAATTTACAAGGTGGACAAATTAACCTTGGTTCCAATGATAAGTTTACGGTTTTTAACTCATCTTCTGGGCAGCTGAAAGCTACAGGTAACGTTACGGGAACTGACTTAAATATAAGCGGAGGTACATTGACGTTTAATGATAACCTTACGCTTACAGGAAACATTAGCATTAACGCCGGCATATTGACGGTTAACGGTACGTTCAGCGATCAAAACGACACTATTTCGGTAACAGGTTCTGGAAGCATTAATCTGGCCAATGCAGATAATTTGATCGAAATCGATATTAATACTTCGGGTCCCAATACCTTGGGTGGAAACGTTGTAAAATTAGTATTGGAGCAAGGAAATCAAGGTACTACAACGTTAACGGGAACAAGTTTTAATAATATTGAAGCAAACGATGGAAGTTTAACGGTTAATAACGATGAAACAGGGAATAACCTCGTTGTTGCTGGAGCTAACGTAACCTTTAATAACCTAACTATAAACAATGAAATTTCCATTACAGCAGGCCACTTAACCGTTAAGGGCACCTTGAAAGATAAGGGCGATTTACTCTCTGTAACGGGATCCGGATCGGTAGACATAGGAAATGTAGATCAACTCAATGAAATCGATATAAATACCTCTGGCTCTAATACCTTAGGTGGCAACGTTGTAAAATTAGTATTAGAACAAGGAAACACAGGCCAAACTACCTTAACCGGAAGTCAATTTGACACTATTCAAGTAGGTAACGGTCAACTTATTGTGAACTCTAACGAGATAGGAAACAGACTAACCATCACGGGGGGTAGCACGACCTTTAATAAAACCTTAACAATAGGTAACGTTACCATTGACGCTGGTATGTTAAAAGTCCAAACCCTTGACTATACAGGCAGTACTCCATTTTCTGTGCTGGGTTCTGGCTCGGTCACAATACAAGATGGAAATCAAATTAACGAAGTGGACATCAATTCCAGTGGAACAAACACGTTCCATATTGGTATTCGCACATTAATTCTGGAAAAAAATAATAACGGTATTACCAATTTAACCTTGCAATACAATTCACAATCTCCGGTTACTAATTATGAGACCATCACAATCTATGGTGGTACACTAAACGTTAACGAAAATATTTTTTATAATACAAATTTGAAATTAGATAATGGCCAAGTAACATTGGCACAAAACAATGTGTGTTCAAACGTTACTCTTACTGACGGTAATCTCTTAGTAAATGGCTCGTTTACAATTACAAATACTTTCACCATTACAGGTGGAAAGGCTAATTTCAAAGGAAGTATAAAAGATTCCAATAAATTTAATATCTCAGGGGGTCAAGTTTCTATCTATGGAACTTTAGATCTTTCGACAAACCCTCTTTTAGTCACTGGGAAAGGGGAACTTTTTCTTGAGGATTCGAACTTAACCACAGAAATTGATATTCAAACTTCAGGAAATAATACTCTTGGAGGAACCGTACAAACGTTAATCTTAGAACAAGGCAACAGCGGTACAACTACCCTAACAGGAAATACTTTTGGTTCAATCACCTTAGATTCTGGAACCCTTGTTGCGTCCAAAGAAGAAACCGGGGATACTTTTATACTTAACAATGGTACGGTAACGTTTACCAGTTTAACGATCAACAAAACCATTACACTCACCTCAGGGAAATTAATTGCTACAACTTTCAATAACAACACGGTAAATACGCTTGTCATTGGAAAAAACGCTTCCGTTGATATAACAGGCGGAAATCTTGGAAATGTATCCATTACTGGTTCTCTGTTTGATAATTATCTAGGCGGCACTATTAATACGTTAGCGATTACCAATAGCAACAATTACCTTACCTATTTAAGAGACAGCACTGTCACCAACATTGATCTAGAGAGTGCATCGGATTTAATTATTCTGAAAACCACTTCTTTAACAGGGTCATTAAGGTTAAAAATAAATACGACATTAGATATAAAAGGTACACTAAATTATTCTGGAAATAGCTTTACGGTTCAAGATCAGGCCAATTTAAGCTTTGATGGTGGAACGTTAGCTTTATCATCAGGAAAAAATATCGACATTAGTGGTAAGTTTAATCTGACGTGCAACAACGGAGGAATCATTGAACTGGATAATGCTACTAGTCTTGATATTAACAATGGAATGACCGTTACTGGCCAACTTGATTTAAAAGGAAAAGGTGGATCGGTTACATTTAATGGAGAAATTATTGCCGGTGATTATAAATCAACAATCACCGTTGATGCTGGGGTCACCTTAACTCTTAACTCAGGTTGCGATATAAAACCTACCATTGTTTTGGACAATAACGCTACGTTAGACATCAAAGATCCACACAATACCAATGTCATTATACAATTTAACGATACGACGGTTGGTAAAATACTGATTAAGTTTGATATGCAAATTAATAGTGACCAATTTGCCATTGATAACCAGCTTAAAAATTTCTCACAAAGCAGTGAACTGGACTTTACTCAACTTAAATACAGTGACGTCACAATTAGCAAAGTTTACTATAAAGACGGTAAAATATATATTGATTATACAAACAACAATACACCTCAAGATACCAAAGAAATTGTTTTAAATAATGTCAATGTTGATAGCACAATTTACGATGGTCAAGTACTAAACGTTATTGAAGACGATAACGGAGGCGTTCTTATCGAAACCTGTTTTCTTTCAGGAAGCCAGATCGCCACTCCAAAAGGCTTGACGAATATTGAACATCTAAAAATTGGTGATGAAATTCTAACATATAATAATAACAAGACCCAGAAAGATGAAATTATATGGATAGGAAAAGCTACTTGTCTAGTAAGGCCCTATCTTCCTGACGATCAAGCAGGCTATCCGGTTTGCGTTCGTAAAAATGCAATAAAAGAAAATGTGCCTAGCGAAAATCTTTTCATTACTGCTGAACATTGTCTTTATATAGATAGTCAATTTATACCTGTTCGAATGATGGTTAACCATCGTTCTATCCACTACGACAAAACCGTTACATTCTATGAGTATTATCATATAGAAACCAAAATGCACTCTGTGATTATGGCAAATGGGTTACTTACTGAGAGTTATCTGGATACGGGGAATAGAAAAGGGTTCTTTAAGAAAAATTACAGCGAGTTAGGCGAAATTAAACCTATTAAAACATGGGAACATCACGCTGCTGCTCCTTTAATTGTCAGAAGAAATATTGTAGAACCTCTATTCCACCAAATAAATGCCAGAGCTATTCAAATAGGTTTCAAAAATTGCGAGGTTAAAAAAACACTTACTAACGATCCAAACATTTATCTGCTAGTGGACAATCATAAAATTATTCATAAATCCCACATAGAAGGTCAATGGTACCATTTCATAATTCCTGCCAATACCACAAATGTTGAAATCATCTCTCGTGCGACTAGACCTTGCGATAGCATAGGTCCATACGTGGATGACAGACGTTGGTTAGGTATATTAGTTGGGCAAATCATTTGCCAAGATATCAATCAAAACAAACTGTTAGATTTTCATCTAAAAAATTGTGATGTAAAGGGTTGGAACGAATTAGAAATCAACAACCCTAACTGTCGTTGGACAAAAGGAAAAGCTACTATAAATTTGAAAGAAAGAAATCTGAATACCACTGGCGTATTATCTTTACAAATTTTAAGCGCTGGCCCATATCTGATTGATAACACTATAGATATTACTAGTATCAATAAATCGGCTTAGTATTTAACTAATGAGGCATATTTATTTTAAGTAAGTATGCCTCATTTTAGTTTCAGTATTACATGGCTATTGAATTAGGCTTTTATTGATTAAGGCGTTATGAGTAGCCGATTTGTATTACTAATCTTAATTTAAAGTTTTTTTATAATAGCGCTCTTGGCTCTTTGGATGGGATGTTGAGATTTACAGACTTAAGTTTTGCATGGGTTTTGTTTGGAATTGACTGTTCGTTTTTTTGTGGTTCGCTGGGGGGTATTTAATTTG
>NZ_CAWUGZ010000075.1:0-1518 GCF_963921845.1 Commensalibacter sp. Nvir
GTATAGCAATATAAAAGTAATGATTTATTTATATTAATTGAGTTTTTAGTCATCTTATGAGATGGCTTTTTTAAGTCTTGTTGAAGCACGAATGCTTGTATTCTTCTCCTAACTTTGTAGGATTTCTTATCATGCTCATACTGTTAGGCATCACCAAAAATTTGGTGCTGTTGGTGTTGTACGCTTACTTGGGGGCGTTAGGGTTTCGCTGGGCAGGCGGGTTGCTTTCCCGGTGGGTGGGAAGGGATCTAGGCGATCAACTTCCACGATTGCTGTGGGGCTGGATAGCGTGTTTGCCCTTAATCGTTGTGTTTGCTAGGGATGTTCATTCCATAATGATTATAGCGCTGATCGCTTGCTTGACGGGTTTGATGCGTGGTGTAGGGTGGAATAATAGCCTAAGTTTGGGCTTTGTATCGGTTGGTAACCCAGGGCCTGCTACCAAGCGTAAACTCTGGGTTATGGCATCACGTCTAGGCTTGATGCTAGCGTTGCCTTTTATCACGGCGGGATACTTTTTATCTGCTCATGCCTTGTTGCTTGTTATTCCCATTTTAGGATGCTTCTTTTTAGCGTCGTGTGGTTTATCGGTTATAGGCTATTATGAGGCGTGGTTGTATAAGGGGTTCTATATTCCTTCTTTAGGCTGCGATCCTATGGATCCTCCACCAACGGGCGAGCTCATCGCTGGCGCCTCTACAGGGCTTTTCCTTGGGCTAGCGGTTATGGTGTTGACCCAGGTTTTTTTCTAGCGTTTTTTGAATGAACCGATTAACGCTCATCCCTTCGGCACTGGCGATTTCAACTAACTTTTCATGCAAAATTGGGTCTAATCGTAAAGGTAATTTTCCAGAATATTCTTTTTTGGGATTAATGCCTTTTTCTTTACAAACGTCGAGATACATTTGCAAAGAGTTTTCGCCTTCTTTTTTCAATTCTGAAATGGTGCTGGCATAAAAATCAGCTCCACCATTTAATCCAAGAAACTCACCTCGAAATAACTCAATTTCATCATCATAAGTAATAACCGCCTTATATCCTTTAATCTTCATTATATTGGTCATGGGGTTACTCCGTTTTGCTCTAACCATTTCTTTACGCTAACAACTGCTCCTTTATCGGTAGTCGGAGAGGGGTGAGGACGATGGAAAACATGCACTTCATTAAAAAGAATGACGGCAATTTTTGATCCTTCCCGTTCTTGAATTTCAGCACCCAAGTGGATCAATAACGCTTCAATATCTTTCCAAACAACACCGCTAGGAACGGGTCGAGAAAATAAAAGTTGAAGTGTTTTTAAATGTTTTCTCTTCATGACTATATAATATCACTTTTTGATATCAAAAGCAAGCAACAATCAAACCCATAAGGATTATCATGTCGACCTATTTTCAAAACGCCCAAACGGGCGTAATGACGGCGGACACGTCGGACCTGTTAACGGAAGTGCAACAAGAGTTTATCAGTGCGTTGGGGGAGAATTTGTCTTTGGACGCTTCAACGCCACAAGGCACATTG
>NZ_CAWUGZ010000076.1:0-2266 GCF_963921845.1 Commensalibacter sp. Nvir
GTTCATGTAATGGCTGGCGTTACGCATCCATTGCTTCCAGATTTGTTTTTTAGACGCTTGATTGATATTCATGACCCCACTTTGCGAGTGGGTGGGATGGTAAAAATCGTTAATCATCCTAAGCTCTGTGTCGCTCATTAAGGGGCTAAAATCGCGTAGAATTAACGTATCCAAATCCATATAAAAGATTGATTGATTGCCAATGATTTTATGTTTGGAGTTAAAGAGTTCCATCTTTGACCACCAACCCGGAAACTGATGATAGAAGGGATATGTCTTGACATTGGGAATATACTCGGCATCGGTTAAGCAGATCGCATCATATCCAAAGTGTCGTAATTGCCGGTGCAAGAATACTGCCTGACGCAGCTGATACTCTTTACTGATTTTTAGGACGGTAACAACTAATGGCATAAGTTCTTAAAATGGATTCTTTGATAAATCCCATTTTGAATTAATAGCTTAACTTAATTTTATAAAAAAATAAAAATAGAACTTGATAAAGCACAATAATTAAAATTCTAACTAAATTTCAAAAAACTGCTTTCATATCGTTCTCATTTAAAACTAATAAACGGTAAAATTTTTATGCATTGAATAGTGGACTTACTACAATCGCCAATCCGTTCATGATGAATAAGATCTATTCAATCTAATTAGGTTTTATCATCATTATTTAAAAAAACTGTATATTAATATTATGTTTTTTTTAAAATAAAAACTTAAAACAAATAAGTAAGCAAGAAGCTGGATTTTGCTTTAACTCATAACATATTGATAATATCCTTATTTTATGAATAACGTATTCTTTAATACCAAGCAAAACCCAGTAAAAATATTGTCACAAAACTAAACTTGATTAAAATATACAATGACTATTCATCGTTTCTATATCCAATACCTGTAATATTGTGGTTACCATCAACTTCTATAGAAACTTTTCTGTTTAATAAAAAAGCATCATTAACTGCTTTAGCCCTAGCTGCTTCAGTTGCTGGATTAATTTGCACACAATAAATATTATCTGATAAATCTGAGCTCTGAAATATATAATTTGTATATGCATATTGAGTGATATCAATTATATCTGTAAAATGACCTTGATGTGCTCCTAATGGTAAATTTGCAGGACAAGTAAGGGTAGAAGCAAATGAAGCCGTTGATAATGCAAAAAAGGATATTGACAACAATAAAGTTTTTTGCAAAGTGTTTTTTATATTCATAATATATTCCTTGATGTATATGAAAATTTCAATAAATTGACTTATTAAAAATTATTTTTGCTTAAATGAGACCTGCTGCATCTAAAGCAGCATTGTAATTAGGAGTATAACCACTGCATTCGTAGTTGAAATCACTTCCCTGTTTTTGTACAGATGATTTGATTGAAAAATTTTGCGATGTTCTTAATCTATATTTTCCATTTACATACTCCCAATTTGTTGAATCTAATGTGTATACGCTTCGACGAGCAGCTATTGCTGTTAAATCAGTTCTAATTGAACTCAGTACATTTTCATTGCCATTGATATAAAGAATCATATTTTCATAAGTTCTATATAAACGATCAAAATCTTGACTGCCTATAACCACATCTGCGTGATTTTCGAATCCTTCTCCTGGATCATCAGAACGGTTATTAGGACCGATGAATAAGTTACCGGGCAGCCATACATAAAATTGTTCAAGTGTGTCAAACCCAGGAGCCATTCTTGTTCCAGAACCCCTTGCAGTACCATAACCCATTGATAAAGCTAGATCTCCGGCCTGTATCAAATCTGGACCTATTACAGAACAATCTAATCTACTCGCTCCAGCATAAAGATGTAAGTTATCTGCAACTACTCCCAAAAAACTCCTAATATTGTGAAAATCATTTCTTTGCGAAACCGTATTAAAAAATGATCGTAATACATTAAAAGGAATAATATGATGCCTAGATACTTGTATCTGTATAGTCACTCCCAGTACCAGAAGCTGTTAAATCTTGATTATAATTCGCTAAAGCAGGGTATGGAGCTGAAGGTCGAGCTCCAATAGTTAATTCATAACTACCCGCTGGTAAAACTGTTGGAAGAGTTTGAGAAAATGCCAGCGTTGGAAACATAATCATATTTCCAAGCAGACCAAATAATAATAATCGTTTTTTAACCTTTTTAAATAACATAAAGTCCTCATGTAATAATAAATAATAAATAATTTTATTTATTATTATTTCATTTTTAAATTAAATTTAACCTTAATAAAATACTATTAAAGTAAATCT
>NZ_CAWUGZ010000077.1:0-15118 GCF_963921845.1 Commensalibacter sp. Nvir
ACCTAATATTATAGAGTTATCTTAATTTATAGTGTTAAATTTAAATGAAATCTAAGCGATATGAACGCAGGGAATTAGGAGAGTAAAAGTGATAGTTTCGGATTGTTTTACGGTACATAAAAACCATAGTTTTTCAAAACATGGTGCTAAAGTTCCGTGGGTAGTTTTTTCATTCATTACGTTTTTAATTTCTGGCTGCGGTGGCGTCCCTGAGCATGAGCGCGAATGCCAATGGCAAGGAACCCCTCACGCCTATTGCGCACAGACTTCTAAGGTAGATACCTATTTTGTTAAAGGGAATGCAAAGCCTTATTTTATACCGGCTTATACCGATGCAAAAGAATTTCCTGTTCCCGACATGCCTATTTTTTCCGATCAGCCTTTGGATCGTACCCTCAGAGAATCTATTGTATTGACCAACTATAAAGAAGCGTTAGCGAAAACCGGTTTGCTTGAACTTATTGAACGAAAGGGACCTTATACCGTGTTTGCGGTTCCTAACGGACCTTTAGAAAAGCCACCCTTTTTAGTTGAAGGGTCCATCATGGATGCCGCGAATCAAAACTTATTAAAACAATTGATGGCGTATACCATTGTATTGGGGAATTATCCACCGGACCAATTAAAGCAATTAATTTTAACCCATGGTGGATTTTATACCTTAACCACGTATTATAATAAAAAATTGACTGTAGGAATAGAAAATCAAACAGGTTCGTTTTTTACGATGAACCAACGCGGTGAAAAAAACAAAATATGGATAAATGGAATTCCTCAAGCGAATGGAACCCTTTATGTTACCCAATCGCTGTTAAACATCAACAACAACGAATAGGGTAATTTTTTAGACTTCAGTATGTTCCAAAGCGTGCTGAATAGATTTTAAAAGGGATTTGACTCCTACTTCTACCCCATCGGGGTGATTCCATACGGCATTGATAACAGAAATAAAATCAGCCCCTGCTTTAACCAAAGGTATACAGTTTTGTGCATTAATGCCCCCAATCGCGACGACTGGCAGCTCCATCAGTTCTGTCCACCATTTTAATAATTCAACGGGGGCTCTAACCTCGGTATGTTTGGAGACCGATGGAAAAAATGCACCAAATGCAATATAATCTGCCCCTTGTTCTCCTGCTTTCATTGCCAAATCCTTACTATCATAGCAGGATACACCTAATTGAAGATCATTGCCAAGTATGGCTCGAGCAGTGTTAATATCCATATCGTCCATACCAATATGAGCTCCATCGCAACCATATTTTTTTGCCAGATCGGGTCGGTCATTCAATATAAACGCAATATTTCGGCTTTGCACAATAGGCTGTAAAACCTCAATCGCTCGGGCAATGTCGTCGTCCGTTGCTTGCTTTAGCCGAAGCTGAACCGCGGCAATAGGTCCAGTATCCAAAGCCCGCGAAAGTTTTTCTTTAAAAAGAAAAGGATCAACGCTAGGAGGAGTCAGAAGGTATAATTCGCACGTTTTCATAGTATCTATTAATTTCGTTACATTAGTTTCGCATAGCGTTTAAATAACCATTGAGTCTTTTATTAATCAATAACTATACGTCGCAAAAGTCCTAAAAATATAGAAATTAAAAGCTCTGAGTTAACGGCTTCTAATACTTTTTTGATGGATGGTGACCGACACGTTTAGCTTTTGAAAATATCAATAATGTTGTTAAGCAACAACAAAGCATCTTCTCGTTTACGTTGAAACGTATTTCTTCCTATAATTGCACCGCTTGCGCCACCGTCTTTAAGGCCTTGTATTGTGGTAAGCAAAGATTGATCGCTTGTTTGTTCCCCTCCAGAAAAAAGCACCAATCGTCTACCCGCGAACGAGGCTTGCATAACGTGTTCCGTTCGTTTTGCAAGTGTTGAAATATCAATATGCTGGTCTTGATAAACTTTTTTGGCTAAAGGTAAGCAAAGATGATCTGTGGGAGGTTTGACTTTGATAATATGGGCCCCCATTTGCGCAGCGATATGAGCGGCATAGGCACAAACATCAATTGCGGTTTCGCCAGCTTTATCTAAAAAATCACCCCCGCGAGGATAGCTCCATGTTACTACAACCAATCCCGCCGCCTTTGCTTCACGTGCTATTTCCTGCAAATGACTCATTTGTTCATAACAATAATCGCTGCCAGGGTAAATAGTATACCCAACCCCAACACAGCCTAAGCGAAGTGCTTCTTGGACCGAACCCGTGATGGCTTGATTTTTAACAGAGTTCAAACTTGTGGCATTGTTTAATTTTAAAATTGTAGGGATTTGATTACCAAAGCTAACCGCGCCGCATTCTAAGGCACCTAAGGGGGCTGCATAGGCATTCAACCCGGCATCAATAGCCATTTTGTAATGATAATGCGGGTCATAGGCATCAGGATTAGCCGCAAATGAACGGGCAGGCCCATGTTCCATCCCTTGATCTACAGGTAGGATGACCAACTTTCCAGTTCCGGAAAGTTTGCCGTGCATTAATATTCTAGCCATATTAATTTTGGTTGCTGCGCTGTCGGTTTCGTAATTATTGAGTATAGTTTTAACCTGGGGTGTAATGTGCATGACGTGTTACCTGTGTTAACGTGTTACAATAAGGAAATAAATCTTGTAATAGTTTTATCTACTCGTATAAAAAAATTCTATTACGTTTTAGGTTTATTCGATCATAATATTGTTACTTGAGGGAATAGGTACTTAGTCCATTTTATATCGTAAGGGTGTCATGTCAAAGCATTCAGCAGGAGTGGATACCAGGTTGGCTTGTACCGAAAAAGCTCTTAAGGCTAAAGATTTGAATTGAGTAGAACGAGAATCAAATAGAATATTTTTTTGACCCAATCGCAGGGCGGCCATAGCGTATCCGGCATAGTCAACACAATCAAGGATGTCGGTTATGTTTTGCAATTGAAGTATTAACTTGCTTTCTTTAATCAATTGTAACCACCATCTCACCCCATAGCTGGTTATAACATGTTGGGATGATAAAAATTGTATAGAATTTACAGAATTAGGAAGGTTAACGGTTAAAAAATAAATTTGGGCAAAGTTATCAATTTTGAAGCAAATTTGTCTATGGTGGGTTAAATAATCCTTAAAAAGCAATAAAAAAGCCTTTTGGTTAGGAAAAGTATATTGTGTCATTATCGATAAAATTTTACACTGTTTGGATGAATGGTAAAAGTAGATTATAACTCTAATTTAATAAACCCAAACTACTTACTATAATTTCATATAATTTAATAGCGATAGGTCTAGGGTATAATGAGTGAAATAAATTTAAAAAATGAAACCACTTATTGGAATGAATCGATAGAAAAAGGTGAACCTCAGAGTCTTTTAGCGAGTAAACGATTAGAAAAAGCACTTACCCTCATTTCTGAAAACATAGACGCGTCACATAAAAAACAAATTTCTCCAGAGGGTGTTCATCACAAAGAAGTTATCCTGGCAAATTTAGATGCGTTGATAGCTCAATTAAAAGATATTTTGGAAAAAAAACATTAAACGTAATTTATTTTTAACCCAAGTGGTAGAGAATACAACATGGCACAGGTAACGGTAACCATTAACGGTTATAACTATACGGTGGGTTGCAGCGATGAACAAGAAGAGCATTTACACACTATAGTTCAGGAAGTTGAAAAACATATTGAATGTGTACGTCAACTCGGGGGACAGAGTGGAGAAGGAAAAATGCTTGCACTCGCAGGGTTATTGATGGCGGATAAGATACATGATTTAGAGCTTGAACTTGAAAACCTTAAACATAATTCGAGTGAAGAAGGAGTGAATTTAGTTCGAAACGAAAATGATAAGTTAAAAAAACAGCTCCAATACTTCGCAGATCGTGCAGAAGCTATTGCGGGAAAGCTCGAAGTGTCTTAAGATTAACTTTGCGGAGCTGCTTGGTTTGTTAGGGTAATCATCTCCTGGGCCGATAACATCTTCCAAGGGGGCTGGCGCTGTCAAAATCGTGGTTTTGTTATACTGGCACCCACCTGTATTAACAGGTCCGGAAGAGTTGATAGACCGACGGCTAAAGCGGCTTCGCATTGAGCCAGTGGACAGAAATGAATAAAGCAATTCATTTAAAAAAAACGCTGCGGTCCGTTGCATTAAAGAGAAGAATGGCCAATGCTGAGTTTCAAAAACAACACACGCCTAAGCTGATCCATCATCTAAGTCGATTGATTCATACGCTTTGTCCTAAAGGTGAGAATATAGCTTGTTTTTGGCCCATGCAAGGGGAAATTGATCTTAGACCGATGATGGGCCAATTGTATAATGAAACTTATCAAATTCTTTTGCCAAAAACTCGTCCTAATGGACAAGTTTTAACATTTCATCTTTGGTCCCCTTCTATACTATTAAAAAAAGGATTGTATGGTACCTATTATCCTGATACCAAATCGGAGATACCTGATTTCGTTGTGGTTCCTTTGTTGGGGTTTGATGACCAAGGCAATCGATTGGGCTATGGGGGGGGATATTATGATCGAACTTTAACCAATTTGCACAATATACATTGTGCAGGGGTGGCTTGTTCATACCAACAATTTGAGCATATTCCTTCGGAAAAGTTTGATTATTCGTTGCCCATGATCGTTACTGAGAAGGGAATAATTAGGATTTGAAAGTGTAAAGTGTGCGGATACTTTTTTTAGGGGATATCGTTGGTCGTAGTGGTAGAGAGGTTATTTACAGTAGATTACCGAAGTTAAAATCCGATTTAAAGATTGATGGTGTAGTGGCGAATGCTGAAAATGCTAGTCATGGGTTTGGTTTATCGCCAATGATTGCTCAAGATTTATTCAATAATGGTGTGGATGCAATTACTTTAGGTAATCACAGTTGGGATCGTAAAGATCTTATACCGTATATTGATAAAGAACCTAGAATAATACGCCCGCTTAATTTCCCCCCCAAAAGTCCAGGCAGTGGGTTTCATATTCTTACCGTTGCCAAACAAAAGCGTGTCATGGTTATTAATTTGGTTGGACGATTATTTATGGAACCTATGGATGATCCTTTTCGCTTAATAAATGAATTGCTTACGCATAATACGCTTGCACGTGGAGTGGATGCTATCTTGGTTGATATGCACGCTGAAGCCACCAGTGAAAAAACAGCTTTAGCGTATTATTTAGACGGTAGAGTTTCCGCTGTTATTGGCACGCATACGCATACCCCTACGTCCGATCATCGTGTATTGCCTTGCGGTACTGCCTTTCAAAGCGATGTAGGTATGTGTGGTGATTACGATAGCGTGATTGGCATGCAAAAAGAAGCGGCCATTAACCGTTTTGTTACAAAGATGCCCGGTATGCGTTTTAGTCCAGCCGAAGGAAAAGGGACGCTTTGTGGCCTTTTGATGCAGATCAATGATTCGTCGGGTTTGGCTGAAAAGGTAAGCCCCCTTAGAGTAGGAGGACAGCTCGAAGAAACTGTTCCTAACTGGTCTTAACGCCTTAATAAAATATAATTAATAGTAAGATCTAAATCGAAATGATCAGGTAAGTCAGGGGGTATTTTGGGCAATGTGGCGTCACGGAACATACCCACAATTGCGGCATCCAAAGCGTCGGAGCCTGACGAGCTGGTCAACGCTATAGAGGTAACTTTACCGTCTTTGTTCAGTACGACATGTACAGAAGGGCTGCCATCTTGACCTTTTTCAGCGGCTTCAATAGGGTAGTACATGTGATTATGGATCCAATTGGCGACAAGTTCACCATAATCGTCGGTAACCCCTTTAATATTAATTTTTGTAGCGTAAGGTACATTGATTTTACCGTTTTTAACCAATGGTCCCGTTGATAAATCAATACTTGAATTAGATCCCTGGGTGTATTTTCGTGAAGCCATCTGTCTTTTAGATTTACGCGGATTATCGCTAAAATCCAGATTGGTCATTGTTTCAAAAGGGGATTTTTGGCTGGTTCTCGAAGGGTTATGACTTGGTTGATGACTATTATAATGATACGTGTAATTACGGCTTTTGGTGGGGTTTTTATTCGTTTTTTTAGGTTGATATTTAGGAATAGACAAGGCTTCCATACCGTTTTGTAACGGAATATCTGAAGTGTCTTCTGAGGAAGGTTCAGGTGCGCTGGGTGCAGCACTGGCACGTGGTAGTTCTGCTGGTGGAGAAGTTTGTTGGAGAATAGGCTGCGCTTTTTGTCCATCTAAACCCGGTCCGGTCATACCACTCCTCCCAGTTTTTGTCGGGAGAAAAACCACATCGACAGGTTTTCCTTGAGTGCTATTGCCTGGTGAGAGTTTAACAGTCGTAGCCCACATGATAAGCAACACTATAATTCCATGAAAAGCCAAGGACCACACAACACCAAAATAGGGTTGTTTTCGAGAATTAGGTGTGTGCGTTAAACGAAATTCAGGTGGGACCCCTGTTAATTTAGTCGAAATTTTTTGGGGAATAGATTTGTCAGTAAGACCCTTGAAGATACGAGTTTTGGAAAGAAAAGGTTCTTTTCTCAGCAGTTTAAAACCGGCAAAATTTAATTTTTTTCGTTGTGCTAATCGTATAAAACAAGGTTTAAGTCGGTTTACGTAACTGGGTTGTATTAGATGTTGTTCGTGAACAAGTATAGTGCTGCCTGTTAAACGATCTTCTGCGTTTGTCTTTACATTTAACTTATATGCAAAAGGATCAATTTTCGTCATGCGAGATAAATGCTTCACTTATGATAAATAACGAGTAAAGGCTATTGTTTTTTATTTGACTGTCATGTTTTTAAAAAGAGATATTAACATTTAGACAGCCAAACAACAAAGAGCTCCAAATAGGGACGGTTGAATGTTCAGTAGATGAGAATAAATACCACGTTTATTCAAAAGGATATATTGAAAAAAGCAACAGAATTTTTGATAACTAAAGATTCTGAATTAGCGACTATTATCCGCAGAGAGAAAAAATGTCGTTTACGCTTGGTTAAAGAGCCATCTCCTTTTTGTGCTCTGGTTACCTCTATCGCTGGACAGCAATTGCATGCTAAAGCCGCTCACTCTATTTTAGACCGCCTAAAAACTGTAAACAAGGGTCGTTTGCCGGATGCTGATACGCTTGCGATGATGAAGGACGACACACTGGCACAATGCGGATTTTCACTTCGAAAACGTGTGGCATTGAAAACACTTGCCGAATTTTGCCTTCAAGGCAATTGCACGAGTTGGCAGGAATTACAGAATTTAAGCAATCAGCAGATAATCGATCGTTTGATTCCTCTGCCAGGGATAGGGGAATGGACCGTGCAGATGATGCTCATCTTTAATTTAGGCCGCTTGAATGTTATGCCTACGGGCGATTTTGGCGTGCGAGAAGGCTGGAAACGATGCAAGGGATGGAACGAACAACCCAAACCTCGACAATTGGATGCATTAACTCAACATTGGCAGCCTTATCGCTCTGTCGGCGCGTGGTTTTTATGGCGAGAAGCAGACAGAGCAAAACCATTTCCTAGGCAAAATCCCTTAACAAGGTAAAATCAGAAGTGGGAAAGATCAAGTATGATTTTACCACTATGACTACCGCTTTCCATGAGCTCATGGGCGTGTTGAACGCATTCGAACGGAAGTACTTTGTGTATAAGCGGCATTACTTTTTTATTGGATAAAAGAGGCCAAACGTTTTTATAAAGGGACTGAGCAATATATCCTTTGAAATCGCTTGAGCGGGGTCTTAACGTACTTCCGGTTATGGTCAGTCTTTTACCGACCATAGTGGCCAGATTAACGTCTTGGGCTTTAACACCCCCTTGGAAAGAAATAATAACCAATCGGCCATCGTAGTCTAGAGCCTTAATGTTTTTATTAAAATATGATGCTCCCATTATATCTAAAATGAGATTAACTCCTTTACCATCCGTAAGTGCTTTAATTTTTTCAACAAAATCATCGTGCTTGTAATCAATAGCGTGCGTTGCACCTAATGTTAAACAACATTTTGCTTTTTCTTCGCTGCCTACAGTAGTATACACTTTTGCGCCAAATTGATGCGCTAATTGTATGGCAACCGTCCCTATACCGCCACTACCACCATGAATAAGGACAGAATCTTGAGAACTCAGCTTGCCAATTTCAAAAAGGTTAGTCCATACGGTAAAAAATGTCTCGGGTAGGGCTGCAGCTTGAACCGCATCAAACCCTTGCGGCCAAGGTAAACATTGCTCTTCGGGCACGGAACATAATTGGGCGTAACCGCCACCATTTGTCAATGCACACACCCGATCGCCCCGTTTAAATTTTGAATTTGCGTTGAGCTGTACTATTTCCCCTGCAACTTCGAGCCCTAAGCGTGGATTGGCCCCTGGGGGAGGGGGATAAAGTCCTTTGCGTTGCATGATGTCAGGACGATTGATCCCAGCTGCCAACACTTTGATGATAACTTCACCGTCTTTAAGAGTAGGGGGAGCAACTTCGGTGATTTCTAATACGCTAGGCTCGCCAGGATGGGTATAAGTTATGGCTTTCATTATAATAGCTATCCTTTATCTTTATTAATAGAGTATAACAGCGGAATATATGTGGATGCAGTGGTATGGCACTCCATAAAATTCTAGCTACGCTGGTCTTTAAAAACAACCCCTTATTGCACTGTTTGGTTTTATTAAATTTATGCTTTATCAATCGTTAAAAGAGTATAGTCAGGTTATTCCTAAACATCACCGGTTACTGGGTATCGATCCTGGGCGAAAAAAAATTGGTTTGGCGCTTTCCGACGTTACATTGATGCTAGCTTCGCCCAAAGAGACAGTCAAACGAGGCAAGATGCTTGCGTTAGTGCAAACGATTAGGCAATTGCAAAAGGAAGAAGCGATTGGTGGGTTGGTTTGTGGGTTACCTTTATCCTTAAGCGGTGAGTTCGGACCCGCCGCGCAAGCCGCCCGGGATTGGGTAATTGCGCTTTCGCAGGCGACCGCTTTGCCAGCTTATTTATGGGATGAACGTTTAACGACCAGTGCGGTGAATCGGTTATTGATTGAAGAGGCAGATCTTAGTCGTAAACGTCGTGGCGAGGTAGTCGATAAAGTGGCTGCCAGTTATATGCTGCAAACTGTATTGGATAAGCTTAAAACCCTGTAAATGTATTTTGAGTCGCTTGTGTTGCGCCAAGTGCATTAAGGTAAGATTCGTAAATTGCAATTTTATTTAACGCCTCCTTTAGACAAGGGTTTGAGGAGAACGCAGAATTTTGAAGAGATTGGCATTGATTAACCGCATCGTTGGCTTGTTGTTGATAGCGATGCAAACGATCCAAAGCGGCAGGGTCAGGCGTTCCGAAATACCCATTCCGATATTCTTGATCCAAAGCCGTGATAAAGCGATATTTATGTTGTGCTGCGCTGAAGCGATCAAGTTTTGCAGGATAACTGCATTGCAATAAAAGTAAGCTACTTGTAAGTGCAAAGTATCGTAAAAAATTTTTCATAGTTTTATCTTTGTAGAAATTTTTAAGAAACATATCGCACCGTATCAATGGGATTGAAAAGACAAACTTGAGGGTTGAATTTATTTGATTATGTTTAACACCATAGTTCTTTTTAAAGAACCTCAAAATTCTTTTTTAACTTATTAGCACATTCGACTTTGCTGTGTGCAGGGTCGCACTTATGACGAGTAGAAAAATTTCTTTATGTTCACGTTTATTTGAATTTATCTTTTTGTAAAATCGAATTCAAATACTGAAAGTAGAGTTATAAGGACACAACACATGAGTTTTCCGAAATTTGCATTAAATCGCAGTGTAGCCCCCCATTTATCCTTCGATGGATATCTAAAATTATGTACTGCATTAAATGTTGACGCCATTGAATTGCGCAATGATTTGCCTGGAATTGATCTTTACAATCGGTCGAAACAAAAACATATTCAAGAATGCTGTGCTCAACATGCTATTAAAATTTTAACCATTAATGCGCTGTATCCTTTTGACCTTTGGAATAGGGATCGTGAAAAGCAAGCCGGTACGTTGTTCGAAATGGCAGAGCATATGGGGGTGCACGCAATTGTTTGTTGCCCTTTTAATGAAAAAAACGATGTAAGAACGCCAGATGAACGAAAAAAAGATCTATACACTGCGTTAACGCATTTGAAAAAACTATGTTTAGCGTCGGGTGTGCGTGCATTTATTGAGCCCTTGGGATTTACCCAATCCGCTTTACGTAGAAAAAAAGATGCGGTAGACGCCATCAACGCAGTTGAAGGCCAAGGCGTTTTTAAATTGGTGCATGATACCTTTCATCACCATTTGGCTCAGGAAAAAAATTTTTTTGTAGAGTATACGGGTATTGTGCATGTGTCCGGGGTTATGGATTCGTCCATTGCCTTAAATCATCTGTTGGATGCCCATCGTGTGTTAGTGTATTCTGCGGATCAATTGGAAAACATTGACCAATTAAAACAATTTCAGATTGCCCGTTACAAGGGCTATGTCTCGTACGAACCGTTTGCGGAATCGGTTCAGAATTCTGGAACTATTCAGCGTGATCTGAAAGAGAGCATGAATTTTATTCGAAACCAGTTAAATTAAATTTAAAGGCGCGATAGATTTGAGAATAGTTTGAAAGATTTATACATAGATCTTGTGTAAATCAACGGAATTTAAATGTTTAATGAATTGTAATGGTATAGGGTTTGTTTATTAGCTTGGGATTATACAATCCCAATCGTCTGAAAACCAGACTAGGTAACGCTATTTTATATGGGTAAGTTATATAGAAGTAAAAGAAAAAGACAGCAGTAAAAACTGACCAGAATTTGTAATCAATTTTACGAAAAAAATCATCACCTCATTTTTTTATGGTAGGCAACTTAAACAATAGAAGGTGGCAGAGACTGCTTAGGAAAACAAAGACATTCCCATTATTCTAATCTGTATCGTGCTACAAATGTGTTAACTGTGAGGGATGATGAGGTTTTCTTGCCAATGGTCTGAGCCATTTGATAGTGAAATATGTTTAGTTAACCCTGTACAATTTAAATGACTAGAATGCAGCGGCCTAGTTCAGTTGATATTTTTTTTAAGATCGAAAAAGTCTTATTTTTACCCAAAACGCTTTAACCATCAATGTTGGTAACACAATGATTGGTGGTAATAGCCTAAGTAGATTTGTACTTAATCCAAAGTTTAAAAGATTATTATCATTATCAAAAATATAATATTGTAAAATCGAGGCAATTTCGGAAATATTCTATATAGCTAAAGCGATTTTAAAGCTAAATAAATTTACAATCGAAAACCGAACTTTAAATCCATTTAGGTAGAAAAAAAGCATTGGTTAAATTGTGTTTATGATGCATATAACGTATTGCTTTTCAAACAGATTTCTGTTGAAACAGTGAAAACTATCGAGAAAACGTTGTAATTTTTGCCAGGCTCTGAGCTTGGTTGTTATTTAGTGATGGAGTGGATCATTATTTTACACAAATTGTATAAAACGTTATCAAATTACTTCACGCTTAACAATCTTTGAAGGCGTGGAAAATTTTATAGAAATAAAAGTGCAGCTTTACATGAGTAAAGCCGCACAAATAGTATCTTATTCCGTTAAAAATTGTGAATACATGGTATTGGCAGCGGTTTGAAGCATAGACTTGGCTAAATCATTGTTGTAAATACCGCTAAATCCTATACCTCCCAGTGAGTGTCCACTCTGGAACGATGGAGACATGTAATAAGGAAGATAATCGCTGGTTCCCATCATTGTACAAAGATTGTAAGGTTGTGGAATAGTGGTGTCATCTCTATAATCTGGGTCATTAATTTCACCAATTTCTATTTGCGTACCTTCCAATGAATAAAATCCGACTCTACTTACAAAAATTTCTGCCCATACAGAAATCTTGTTGATGTGATTGTATCCGAAAGCTTGATTTGTGAAAAACACAGTATAGTCGGGATCAAAATGAGTTGTTGGTGTTTTACCAAAGTCAAGAGTGACGCTAACGGGATCACTGCCTGGTGATGCTATTGTATTAACTTCACAACGAATACCGGTACATCTGCTAATTGGTGATTTGTCTTGGGCAATACCAATTTCAGCAATGTCATTTGCACCCGTCATTTGAGTTATTCTCGGCACTTGAATATTACCTTTAGAATCTTCTGAATCCATTTCAGTATTACTGCCATCTCGACAGCATGCTATTATGTCTTCAACGGAGAGGTATACCATATTACCGTTTTCATCAAAATAGTTAGGGAACGATCCGTAAGCACAAAGAGGAATTCTGCATTGAAAAACATCTGTTGGATTAATATAATCGTCTATATTACTGCTCCATAATTTATTTACAAATGAGATCACACTAATATAGTAGTACCTGCAAAAAACAACACGTGGATTAGTATATGATATACCAGTATAATTAATAGCAGATTGTTCTAAATTCGATAGGTATGATGTGGCATTATTTACGGTACTTGCCAAATCGTTTTTAATGGCTGCTATTTGATTAAAGGTCAATCCCATATCGTAGCGGCCTCTATAGCTCTCGACAAAGAAAGTGATTTTCAAATTAATTATCATAGCATAGAGGGGGGTAAAAGACAAAGCGAACTTGCTCCCGGTTAATTTGAAGTTTTCTTCAACCCCATCAAGAAACGTTAGAAGGGCATTAAACGAATTTAAAGCAAGGTCATATTCTCCTTGCTGCAGTTGCTCTCCATATGTATTAAGCTTATCCTTAACCTCATTAATTTTATTTTGAAGCACAGTCCATTCTTCAGCGTCTATTTCGTCCCCGACGAGTTCTTTTACCTTATCTTTGATACTGCTCCAGACATCGACATCAGTGGTTGGCCAAAATATGCCAACCAGAAAGTTAAGCGCCCCCCCGACCACTGGGATTTCGGACGCACCCCATTTTACAAAGGCCCCAGCAATGGCCAAAGGGTCGGAGACCAACGTAAGGTCTTGCTGTGCTTTGGAAAGTTGTTTTTTGTAAGCATCTAAGTTAAAATTTTTCTTGATTAATGCTTGGTTCTGTAATAATTTAAGATCAGACATAGTTTTTTCCGCTTATGTTTATAGAGTTTGTGGATAACGCATCCACAGGCGACTAGCAATAGTTAACCGCTATACGTAATTGTTTCAGGCTTTTACGTCTTGGTTAATATTGTTTTATAATTATACCAAAAATCCTTAGTACAGTCTAGGTTCGTTTGCATCACTAGAATGTGATTTAATAAAGTGAAGCGTCAATAAAGTGTAATAAGATACGTTTATTCTAAAAAATCGTTATAATGATTAACCCTGCAGATAAAAACTTCACTTCATTCCGATGCTTTATAGTTTGAACACGTTTGTAAACATGTCGCTATAATTTTTTTGCAGCCGCATTGTTGTCAAAATTGCCTAATCTTACCCGCTTTCAAAGCGTGAAAGTTTACAAAATAAAAATGCGACTTTATACAAGTAAAGCCGCACAAATAATATTTTATTCAGTTAAAAATTGTGAATACATGGTGTTGGCCGCGGTTTGAAGCAAAGGTTTAGCTAAATCATTATCGTAGATAGCACCCACTCCTACCCCCCCGAGTTCGTGACCACTTCCTGAATGATCGGCATAAACATCGCTGGGCCCCATAATTGTACATAGATTATAGGGGGGTGGAATGGTAACATCATACCGAGGATCCTGATAATCATATTGGCCGATTTCGATGCTATTGCCTTCCTTTGAGTAAAACCCAAGCCTGGATATATAGTTTGCTGCCCATATGGATACTTTGTTGATATGATCATTGGTAAAATCGGCTGTAGTTAGCTGAACTGTATACGTAGAGTCCCATACAGTACTAGGTGTTTTACCTATATTTATGGTCTGAGTTTCACTATGTCCGCCCTCTTGGCATGATGTGAAAAGGGTATAACGAATTCCCGTACACCTACCAACTGGGGAATTATCGCGAGTTATACCAACTGTAAGAGCTTTGATAGGGCAATCGTTCCTTGGTGCAATGGGAGATACATGAATTAGACCACTATCATCAAAATAATCATCCAGGCTATTACAGCCATCGCGGCAACACTTTAATATATCCTGTTTTGATAGATATTGCATTCCGCTACTTGTTTCTGCATTAGGGAATGTCCCGTATGCACAAACAGGGATCCTGCATCCCCAAACGTCCGATGGATTTAAATAGTATTCTACATTCGCATTCCACAAAAAATTATTAAAAGAGAGTACACTAAGATAGTAATAGTTACAGAAACTAATATATTTGGGTGTATCCCCTATGCCTGTGTTGTTTATTACAGATCTTTCCAAATTAGCCAAATATAATTTGGCACCGTTTACAGTGCTTGCCAGATCATTTTGAATTGCCGTTATTTGATTTGTAGACAAGCCCATATCATTACGAGCTCTGTAGCTTTCTACGAAAAAGGTAATTTTCAAATTGATCATCATAGAAAACAGGGGCGAGAAAGAATAAGCAAAATTATGTCCTGTTAACTTGAAGAGGTCTTCTTTGCCAATAAAGTCATTTAAAAGGTAATTGAAAGAGTTTAAGGCAAGATCATATTGACCCTTTTGTAATTCTTCAGCGTAAGCATTTAATTTATCTTTAACCTCATTAAGTTCAGTTTGGAGCCTGCTCCATTCTGCGGTATCAATTTCGTCATCAACGAGATTTTTGACCCTATCTTTAATGGTTTCCCATACATCTGTATCATTGGTTGGCCAAAATATACCTGTCATAAAGGATAGAAATCCCCCAACCATTGGGATTTCAGATAGACCCCATTGTATGGCGGCTCCAATAATGGCCAAAGGGTCGGTAACCAAGGTAAGGTCTTGTTGGGCTTTTGAAAGTTGTTTTTTGTAAGTATCTAAGTCAAAATTTTTCTTGATTAATGCTTGGTTCTGTAATAATTTAAGATCAGACATAATTTTTTCCGCTTATGTTTATAGAGTTTGTGGGTTACGCATCCACAGGCGACTAGCAATAGTTAACCGCTATACGTAATTGTTTCAGGCTTTTACGTTGTGGTTAATATTGTTTCGTAATTATACCAAAAATCCCACGTATAATCCAGATTGGTCTGTATTTACTTGTATGTATTTTGGATGACTCTATCAC
>NZ_CAWUGZ010000078.1:0-3774 GCF_963921845.1 Commensalibacter sp. Nvir
GTCTACCTGTATCCTGATTTCCAGACCACACAGGCATACGACCAATAATAATTCCTTTTTGCGCTGTTTGGCCCGTTCCAACCGTCAACAGGCCCATCCCAGCCAGAACAAACCGATAATCTTTACCACAATTTAAAATAATCATATGACCAAAGCCGCGAAACGATCCAGCGAATTCAACTTGACCGCTGCAGGGTGAACGGACACTTGCTTGAGAAGGGGGCGCATAAGTGATGCCTTGCGCAGGTCCTGAATCGGTTTTGCTGCCCCACAGAGAAACAATTGGTCCGTTTACTAGCTCTATGTTTTTTTCTGACGAAATCTTTAATCCCTCTGCGGTATTTGCATAGGTTATTGCGTTTATTTTTTCTTTATACAAACTAATTTTTTCTTGATCTTGGTGTTGTATTGCCAAATTAGCCTGTGCCTGAAGCTTTTGTTCTACTTTGCGCTTGGATTGGATAATAGTTTTGATGGCATCGTTAATAGTTTTGGCTTTTTTTGCCATTTTTGCTACATTTTGGGATATCTTAAACACATAATTGGAGGAGTGTTGTTGGGTAAGTTTTGCTTTTTTGGCAACAATGGACAAATTTTTTTTCTGTAAGCTTAGGGTTGATTGGAGTTGATTAAGGGCAATAAATTTTTGGTTTTGCTCTTTTCGAAGTGCATAAAGTTGTTCTTGTACGGCTTTAATTTCTTTAGCTTTTTTTTCTAAAAGGTTTGCAATTTGTTTTACAAACATCAATCCTATTAGAGGACTCGGTGAATTATTGCTTGCCGCTATTAATGTATCCGTAGGGTAGAGAGACAACCGCTCAATAAGGGGAAGAAATTTTGAAAATTGTTGGGATTGAGCGTTAAGTTCATGGTCAAGTACGAGGCATTTTGTGTCGATTTCTATAAGCTGTTGTTTGTACGATGCGACTTTTTTTTCCGTTAAAAAAAGTGCGTTTGAAGCATTTAGTAAATTTTGATTTAAATGAGCCGCTAGTTGTTGGTCTATTTGAAGATGTTTAAGCGCTTGGGTTTTTTTATCTTGTAAAACTGAAAGTTCATGGAGTGTTTTTTGTTTTTGTGAAAATAGAGTTTTAGGAATAATAAGCGAGTCAGAATGCGTTGTTTGTTTAGAGGAAGCATAAACCACGCTTATACTGTTTAAAACACATTGTAATAAAATTAAAACGAAACCAAAGATAAAGCCTAGCCTCAAAGCATATTGATTTAAATGCTTTGAGATAGACTTAAATTGTAAAATATTTTCTGCCAGAAGGATCCTCTATTTTTCGTTGAGGAGGCTTTTACCTGTCATTTCTGCAGGTTGGGGGATATTCATAAGTTGTAGCAATGTCGGCGCAATGTCGGCTAACCTACCATCATGTAACGTAGCTCCTGGAACGCCATCAAGGATAACCGGAACTTTGTCCAAAGTGTGTTGGGTATGGGGTTCGCCTGTTATAGGATCAACCATAATTTCACAGTTTCCATGATCCGCAGTAATAAGCAAAGCCCCTTTTTGAGCACGAACGGCCTGAACGATTTCTCCTAATCCTTTATCAACCGCTTCAACCGCTTTGATCGCTGCATTTAATATACCCGTGTGTCCTACCATGTCAGGGTTTGCAAAATTGACAACAATCAGATCATATTTTTTGCTGTTTATGGCTTCAACAACTTTACGCGTAAGCTCTGGGGCAGACATTTCGGGTTGCAAATCATAGGTTGCAACTTTAGGTGAGTTCACTAAAATACGGTCCTCTCCAGGAAAAGGCTCTTCTCGGCCGCCATTCAAAAAGTAGGTCACATGAGGGTATTTTTCTGTCTCTGCAGCGCGAAGTTGTTTTAAATTTGCTTTACATATTACTTCGCCAATGACGTTGGTTAAGGTTTCTGGGGGAAATAATACCCCCATTACGTGGGTCAACGTCTCGCTGTATTGAGTCATGCCCAACGCTTCTGAAAAATGAACAATCTTAGAACGTTTGAAGTCATTAAAATCAGGCAACAACATAGCATCTAGAATTTGTCGAATGCGATCGGCTCTGAAGTTAAAGGATAAGATAGCATCCCCATCTTTCATTCCTTGATAGTTGCCAATAACAGTCGGAATAATAAATTCATCCGTTATTTTTTCTTGATAAGAATCTGTGATTGCGGACAAAGCATTTTCTTTTCTAGGTCCAATCGCAGAAACGATAGCATCATAGGCTTTAGCAACACGCTCCCAACGATTATCACGATCCATGGCATAATAACGACCAGAAACCGTGGCAATTTTTATCCCTTGCGGTAATTCCTGCAGAGCGTCTTTAACAAATTTTTCTGCCGATTCCGGTGGGGTATCGCGTCCATCGGTAAAAACATGGAGTACGACGTTTATGCCATTTGTATAAAGTGCTTTGGCCAGTTCAATTGCATGATTTTGGTGGGCGTGAACCCCTCCCGGTGAAAAAAGACCCAGTAAGTGGCACGTGCCATTGTTTTCTTTTAGACGGGCTATGAATGTTTTCATCAAGTCGTTTTGAAAAATACTACCGTCTCGTATAGCATGGGTGATTTTAGGAAGTTCCTGCATGATGACTCTGCCAGCACCAATATTCATATGGCCTACTTCGGAATTGCCCATTTGACCTTCTGGTAATCCGACGTCTTCGCCACTGGCGTCTAAAAAGGCATGAGGATCGGTCTGTAACAAACTATGAATGATAGGTTTGTTGGCTTGTGCAACTGCATTATTTTCTTTGTGTGGGTTGTATCCAAAACCATCAAGTATAGTTAACATGACAGGTCTATAATGTTGTTTTGTCATTCGTTTGTCCTATTTTGCAACTGTTAATGGGATTATGGTGATGAATGGGTTGCAATTTCATGAAATGATGAGGCCATTTTTAATATCATATAGTAATATGAGGGGTATATGAACAAATTTTTACAAGAAGCATAGTTACTTCATAAGATAAATTTAAAGTGTAAAATATATAAAATAGATTCTATGCTACCCCAGAATTACTCAAGAAAAAAGGAGTAACGTTATGAAAAATGAATGGATACAGTTATCTAATTTATCTCCAGAGCAATTAAGAATTATGAGGGACCACGGAACCGAAGCTCCAGGAAGTAGCCCGTTAAATTATGAAACACGCTCTGGGGATTATGTATGCGCTGCGTGTGGTGCGCATTTATTTCATAGTGATACAAAATTCAACAATCATTGTGGTTGGCCATCCTTTTTTAACGCTATAGAAGGAGCAATCGAAACGGAAGTGGATCATAGTCATCATATGACGCGTACAGAAGTACATTGTGCCCGATGCAAGGGCCATTTAGGGCACCTATTTAATGATGGTCCAGATCCTACGGGATTACGTTATTGTATTAATGGTGTTGCCTTAAAATTCAATAAAACTTGAATCCCCATACTGTAATTTAACTGGATATTAAGGAGTTAAAAATAACGGTATGTGCTGAAATTTATTTAAATTCTTTCGTACGTATTTTTTGCCGTGATTATAAAGATTATCAGGAGCTAAAGCTATTTTTTAGAAGTTTAAAAATTATTGTAATTTTTTACAAATTTTATATAATTTTGTTGTTGATATACAGTAAAATGATTATAAACTTAATTAAACGAACGTTTAAATAATTTAAACATAAAATTAATATAGATCTGCTTGTTTGATTTTAAAATAGAACTTTATTTATATAAAGGCTTATCAAACCCAATAGCAATCTTAACGTTAATTTTCATTTTATTATTATGCACAGTTTCAGTAT
>NZ_CAWUGZ010000079.1:0-9732 GCF_963921845.1 Commensalibacter sp. Nvir
CACAAATGGAGAAGAGGACGCATCAGTAATAACAGCAATGGGTATCCCTAAACCCGCTGCATGAAAAACAAGCTCTAACGTTTTAGATGCATAAGGAGCATAGCTAATGGTCAATATCGCATCTTTCTTTTTATCAAGCAATTCTATTTGATTACGTGCGAATCCACCGGCGTCATTAGCATAGTCACATTTGATACCAGAACGACGAAAAATATAAACCATATATATAATAATTGAATAAACGCGTTCTGCTCCAACCAAACAAATATTATCTGCTTTAGCTAAAAAATTAATCATATCTTCAAGCTGACTATAATTTATATTTTGTTCTAATATAGTTAAAGATTGACGCGAAGCTTCCGCAAAACCACTTAGCAAAATCTTTGGATTTTCTACATTATCACAGGATGATTGCTGCTCGAGGGTCTGTAAACGCTCCGAATAGTCTGGCCAAAAACGACTTGCATGATCCCGAAAAACACTTTGTAATTCCGAAAAACCGCTGTATCCCATTGTTTTAGCAAAGCGAACCAAAGCAGAAGGCGGAACGGAAGCGGCTTCCGCCAATTTTGTAATTTTTCCAAAAGCTATAGTATAAGAAGGTGTGGTAACTAAAAAATCAGCAATTTGAATCAACCGTTTTGGTAATTTCTGTTTTTTTTCTAAAATGAGATGGTGCAATTCATAAAAGTTTTTTGCCAATGTAGTATTCTGATCTTTTTCGAAACTCTTGACATTTTTTTTCATAGAAATCCTATTCAATAATTAAGAATTTATCTATTAATCTCGTACTTTTAAGGATTATTAACCATTTTAAGACAATTGAGTCCTTACCCATTCATTTAAATGGAAACTGACTTAATAACAAATTTTATATTTTATACCGTATCGAATCTATTTGAAAAGTTGACATGAAAAAAGCCTAAAGTGATCATAAAACTATAGGCTTTTTAATAAAATTATTTAATACATAACTCTATTTATAAAAGTTTGGGCATACTGGGAGTGTAATAGGTTCAACTTTTCCAGTTTCCTGTGATTTAATGCAAGCTTCTGCTGCCACAGCCGCAACATAACCATTCCAGGAACTGGGTCCTGCTAATTTGTTGGCTAAACACCCATTAATAAAATCTTGCATTTCGACATCGTATGCTTCAATAAAACGATCTTTCCAATCCATCAAAATAGTGTTATATAATTTTGCTTCAGAACGTAGGGTCACGGTAGAAGGTTCTGGTAAACTTACAATACCCTTTTCACCAACGACAGAACATTGTATATCGTAGCCATATTGACAATTGACAAATACTTCCACATCAATACGAATACCCGATTTGGTCTCTAGAAGCACAAGCTGGGGATCGCGCAATTTTTCATGAGTACACTGTGTTTGACGTGGAAAAATAACTTGTGCTGACACATAATCATCATCCAAAAGCCATCTAAGCACGTCCAATTCGTGAATGAGCGTATCCGTAATGCCCATACTTGTCACATAATTAGGACCTACCCTTGGATTTCTATGGGCAGCATGAATCATTAAAGGCTGTCCAATTTTTCCTTCTTCAATCACACGCCGCAGTTCACGATATCCACTGTCGTAAGGCCGCATAAACCCTACTTGAACCAAGCGTTTTCCACCGGCTTGTTCAGCATCAACAATTTTCTTGCAATCTTCTGCAGTGGTTGCCAAAGGTTTCTCACAAAAAACATATTTACCAGCTTTAATTGCTTCTAAAACAAATTCAGCATGGGTTTGTCCCCACGAAGTAACCATGACGACCTCAACATCAGAAGCGTGAATAAGCTCATAGACATTCGTATAAACTTTTGCCTCAGAATTATAAGGAGCAACTGCTTTTTTTGCCCGCTCAGCATCAATGTCGTTGACAGCAACAATTTTTGCACCTGTTAAGGTTTGGGTACATCGACGTATATGATCTTCACCAATAGCACCAGTGCCGATAACACCAATATTAATTACTTTTTTAATATTTTGAGACATTTTAATACTTTCGTAAAATTCAGTAAAAATTAGTAAGCATTATTAATTATGGAGCAACGCTATCTACAGAAACCGGATAGTGTTTATTTTTACGGCGCATCCAGAGATGTTGGATCGCTTCCAAACTATGCCCTTTGGTTTCTGGAACACAGTAAATGACAAAGAAAGTTCCTAGAATTCCCATTACGCCAAAAATAATGAAAGGAAAGCCATGGTTAAAATGAACATTCAAAAAATCATTACCATCCATGAATTTAAAGGACCAAGAAACAATCAAATTAACCGTCCACTCAACAAAAACGGCCAAGCTCATCGCACGACCTTTGATAGAAGTGGGAAATAACTCAGAAAGTAGTACCCACGTTAAAGGTCCCCAAGAAATAGAAAAACTAGCGCAGTACGCTAAAACCATGAACACAGCAATAAAAGCATTTAATTTGAAAATAAACGTTAAGGCTAACCCCAGCATACATAACGCTTGCAATAAACTTCCTAAAATAAGTAAGGGTTTCCTCCCTACACGGTCAACCAGTTTCATCGCAATTGCAACAAAGACCAACGTGACAATACCCACAAAAATAGTTTGAAATAAAGCTGCACGCTCACCAAAACCCATATTTGTGAACATTACAGGTGCATAGTACATTACGGCATTAATACCCACCAATTGTTGAAAAGCTCCGACCATGACGCCAACCAACACAGCGGCCAAACCAAATTGGAATAAAGGTCCTAACTCTTTATTTTGGTTTAAACTTTCCTTGATTTCATCTTGGGTATTATGCGCTTCTTCTTTAGAAAAAATATTATATAAAACAGCAATGGCTTCTTCTTCACGGTTTTTTAACATTAACCAGCGAGGCGTTTCGACCATGGGCAACAACAAAATATAGAAAATTAAAGCAGGGATAATTTCGGAAACCAGCATGATGCGCCAGCCTGTTGTCATCAGCCAATCATGGTTGCCTAAACTTGCGATAAACCAATTGACGAAATAAACCCCGGCTTGTCCACCCACAATAGTAATTTGATAGTATATAACCAAACTTCCGAGAATGGCAGCAGGAGCAATCTCAGAAATATACATAGGTGCCAACGTTGAGGCCAAACCTACTCCCACTCCACAAATAATACGATATAAAATAAAAGACGATACAATCGCAACAGGATCATGCAGAGGATAAATTAATCCATATTCTGGCCAAGCAGAACCTAATGCGGAAATAATGAAAAGAAACGAAGAAATGATTAACCCTCTTTTACGCCCGGCAAAGTCGGCGACTACTCCACTTAGTAGACTGCCTATCATACAGCCAACCAATGCACTGGCTATAACAAACCCGGAAACAATACCTTCCCAATTTCCAACCAAGTTTAACGGTTTTATCAATTGATGATCAATTGAACCCACAGCACCAGAAATAACCGAGGTATCATAGCCAAATAATAATCCTCCAAACGCCGCAATTAACGTTGTCTTTGTTATAAAATTCGTTCTCGAATCCGACATGAACGCTAGCTCCTCTATCTAGGAGTGGTTTTAGAAATAAATTTCCAAAACTGCTCCTAGTTTATGCCAAAAATGACCAAACCATGACCATGTCTAAAATAGAATTGTCTAGGCAATAGAAACTCTTCTAAACAACAATAATTATGGAACAGGATTTCTATTTACAGAATGATCATAATCACCTGCTATTAATATGCACTGATTTTTAACCCAATAAAACAAGGAGTTTGATAAACTTATCGTGTACGTCAGACAAAAAAATCTTTTTTTATGAAAAAAAAATTCCAAAAAATCCTAATATTGCTTACTTTTCTTAATTATTTGCTAATATTTTTTTTAAGTAGTAACTTTTTCTTGATTACAGATAAAAAGCTCCCGCACAACAGAAAAAATATATTGTTTATGCCCTTTTAAGTCACAATCTCGTGAAATTCACAAAATCATGAATTTTTCATTGTTAAAATAATCATTCATGTCGTATTTTGAAAATAATTTTCTATTTTAAATTTTTTTAGGTTGGAGATTGCTTCATGCTCAATGACGAATTGGATGTCATTACCATAGGTCGATCCTCTGTCGATTTATATGCCCAACAAATTGGCTGTCGTCTCGAGGATGCTTCATCATTCAATAAAGCCGTAGGCGGTTGTCCAGCCAATATTGCTATTGGAACTGCACGTTTAGGCCTAAAATCAGCCATTATTACACGGGTAGGGAAAGATCATTTTGGCAATTTTATTATTGAACAAATGAAAAGAGAGGGGGTTAACATAAATGGAATTGTTCAAGACCCTGAACGATTGACCGCTTTAGCCATTCTTGGTATTCGCGACTCTGAACAATTTCCACTTCTTTTTTATAGAACCGATTGTGCCGATTCTGCACTAAATGCCACCGATATTGACCCTAATTTTATTAAAAGTGCCAAAGCCATTGTCGTAACTGGCACACATTTTTCACGCCCTCACAGCGAAAAAGCGCAACGCAACGCAATGAAATTAATGCGTGAAAAAAACGGCAAAGTTATCATTGATCTGGATTACCGACCCAATTTGTGGGGGGTTGCATCAATTGGTGATGGGGAAGCACGCTATGTAAAAGCCAAACAGGTAACCGAAAAACTATTAAGTATCTTACCAGAATGTGACTTAATCGTCGGAACTGAAGAAGAAATTCATATTGCGAGCGGCCTAGAAAATACCATTCAAGCGATAAAACATATTCGTAAGATTGCGCCAAACGCAACCATCGTATGCAAACGTGGACCGATGGGCTGTGTTGTTTTCGATAGTGAAATCCCTGACTGTTTAGATCAAGGGATTAAAGGAACTGGTTTTAAAGTTACCGTTTGCAATACGTTGGGGGCTGGTGATGCTTTTATGTCTGGCTTTTTAAGCGGTTGGCTTAGAGATGAACCAATTTCGAAGTGTTGCACCTATGCAAACGCCTGTGGGGCCTTTGCTGTTTCCCGATTGTTATGCTCTCCAGAATATCCTACTTCAGAAGAATTACGGTATTTTCTTGCGTTAAACGACCATAATCATGCCATTCAAAAAGATGAAAAATTAACGCATTTACACCAAGCAACAACACGTCCCCACCAACCTACACCTATCATGGCATTGGCTTGCGACCACCGTATGCAACTGGAAGATATGATAAAAGAGTACGGTGTTTCAGTAGATAAAATTAGCCAATTTAAGGTATTAACCGTTAAAGCTGCAGCGCGCGTTGCCGAAAATCGTCCTGGGTTTGGTGTATTCATGGATGGAAAATTTGGACAAGATGCTTTATTTTTAGCTTCTCATAAAAATCTTTGGATTTCACGTCCTATAGAACTACCAGGTTCTCGACCGCTTGACTTTGATGGTCAAGGGAGTTTAGGGGCCCAAATGGTTTCATGGCCTGCTCAACATGTCATTAAATGCCTGTGTTTTTTCCATCCAGACGATTCAGAAGAGCTGAAGTCAAAACAGATCAGAGAATTATCTCGAGCCTATGATGCCTGCCAGCGTCTACAAAGAGAATTATTGATCGAAATTATTTGTGGCAAAAATGGTCTGCTTACCTCAACAACCGTCGCAACTGTCTTACAGGAACTTTATAATGCTGGGTTAAAACCTGCTTGGTGGAAACTGGAACCGCAGGCAGACCAAGATGCCTGGCAACAGATTAATACAGTTATTGAGAAGAATGATCCTCTTTGTCGAGGTGTTGTAATCCTTGGACTCGATTCATCCATGCAAACCATTATCGATGCCTTTACCACTTCCGCCAAAATTCCCTACGTCAAAGGATTTGCGGTTGGCAGAACCATTTTTGGAGAACCCGCAAGACAGTGGTTTAGCGGAAAAATTAACGATGAGGAAGCAATCGAAAAAATGGGTAACACATTTCAGATTCTTGTCAATGCTTGGCTCAAGGCTGCAAGCTAAACGTAACGATACATATTTTGAAAGCATACGACATGAAAACCATTAGACTAACAATGGCACAAGCGCTTGTCAGAGCAATGATGGCACAAAAAATAAGGCTAGAGGATAAAACAGTACAACCTCTATTTGCGGGCATATGGGCAATTTTTGGCCATGGTAACGTTTCTGGAATAGGCGAAGCTTTACAAGACGTTAAAGACTCTTTTCCGACCTTTAGAGGACAAAACGAACAAAGTATGGCCCATGCTGCTATTGCCTTTGCCAAAGGAAAGCGTAGAAAGCAAATGATGGCCTGCACCTCCTCTATTGGCCCTGGCGCTTTGAATATGGTAACCGCAGCGGGTGTAGCACACGTTAATCGCCTGCCTATTCTCTTTTTACCAGGTGACGTATTTGCAACTCGTATGCCAGATCCTGTATTACAACAATTGGAGGATTTTAGCGACGGAACCGCAACAGTAAATGATTGTTTTAAAACAGTTTCTCGATATTTTGATCGCATTACTCGTCCTGAACACATTATACCCGCTTTCCAACGGGCAGTTACTGTGTTAACGGATCCAACAGATTGTGGACCAGTAACGCTCTCTTTATGCCAAGATGTCCAGACTATGGCTTGGGATTTCCCTAAAAGTTTTTTTGAAGAAAAAATACATTATATTCGCCGTGCTTATCCTGATCCTCTAGAACTGAATATCGCTGCGGATATTCTTTTAAAAGCAAAGAAACCTCTAGCAATTATTGGAGGAGGCGTACCATATTCTGGTGCAGAGAAAAACCTTGAAACTTTTTTAAGGAAACACGGTATTCCAGCAGGCGAAACCAATGCTGGCAAATCCGCTTTACCTGACCAATTCCCTATGAATATGGGGGGTATCGGTGTCTCAGGAACCGCTGTCGCAAACACCCTAGCAAACGAAGCCGATGTTATTTTGGCGATTGGTACCCGCCTGCAAGATTTTACGACAGGATCCTGGGCTGTGTTTAATAATCCTAATCTTAACATTATAAGCATTAACGTTCAGCCTTTCGACGGCACCAAGCATATGGCACACCCCATCGTTGCCGATGCAAATGTCGCGATTAAATTGCTTGGCGAAAAATTGGAAAATTACAAAGCGGAGTCTTCGTGGACGAAGCGAGCGACCAATTTAAAGGCAAAATGGTATAAAACAGCAGAGCGTTACATGGCAGAACCAAGCAAAAATGCTGACAAACTACCGAGTGACGCGCAAGTGATTGGTGCGGTTATGCGCTCAACACCCGATAACACTATCTTGTTATGCGCAGCTGGAGGGTTGCCAGGAGAGCTACAAAAATTATGGCGTGCTAAACAAAGTGGCGGTTACCATATGGAATATGGTTTCTCTTGTATGGGATATGAGATAGCCGGAGGAATTGGCGCTAAATTAGCAGAGCCAGAACGCAATGTCGTCGTGATGGTAGGCGACGGCTCTTACATGATGTTAAATTCAGAAATAGTAACCTCCATCATGTTGGATACTAAAATTACCATCATTCTTTTAGATAACCGAGGCTACGGTTGTATTAACCGTTTGCAGCAAGTATGTGGTGGGAAGCCTTTCAACAATATGCTGATTGATACCCACCACAAAACCTTGCCTGATATTGATTTTGCACAACATGCACAAAGCTTAGGAGCAATTAGCCATACCGTTGCTTCCATTGCTGAACTGCAAAAGGTTCTGAAACAATCAGAAAAAAACGATCGTACCACCGTCATTGTCATTAATACCGAAGCGATCAGTACGACTGAAGAATGCGGTTATTGGTGGGATGTCGCTGTACCAGAGGTTTCAAAAAGGCCAAAAGTCAACGAAGCGTATGAACGTTATTTAGAGAGCAAGAAAACTCAAAGACACTGGAATTAAAGGATAATGCTATGACTATACGTATAGGTGCCCACGCAATTTGTTGGTCTAACGATGACATGCCTGAGTTGGGAGGTCATATTCCATTAGAAACTTGCCTTTCTGAAGCCAGCCAAATCGGTATACAAGGGATGGAAATGGGAAATAAATTTCCCAAAGAAGCCAATGCCCTGCAGGCAGTTCTTGGAAAATATAATTTAAGTTTAACAAGTTGGTGGTTTTCTGGAGCGTTACTTCTTCGTACTGCTCGAGAAGAATTCGAAGCAATGCGCGCGCAATTGGATTTGTTAAAAGCTATGAATTGTGAGTGTGTTGTATATGCGGAAACGGCAAATACCATTCAAGGAAGAAGGGATATAGGATTATCGCACCGCCCCATCATGGTGAGAAGTGAGTGGCCAGAATACTTTAGAAAGCTCGATGAATTAAGTAAATTAACCCTTGATTACGGAATAAAACTCGCTTTTCATCATCATATGGGAACAATTATTCAATCTGAAGACGATATTGATCGCTTAATGTACTCAACAAGTGAAACCGTTTATTTACTGCTGGATACAGGACATGCGTCTTGGGGTGGAGCCGACCCTATACGTTTAGCCAATAATTATGCCGATCGCGTTGCGCATATCCACACCAAAGATATTCGTGAAGAGGTTTTAACGAAAGCACGGAAAGAAAATTGGCCATTTCTTGATGGGGTTTTACGGGGTGTATTTACTGTACCTGGAGACGGAACAGTGGATTATGTTAATTTCTTTAAATCTTTCCAAAACTACTCAGGCTGGATTGTTATTGAAGCGGAGCAAGATCCTGACAAAGCCAACCCTTTACAATACGTAACAAAAGGGTACAATCATTTAATTTCAACCCTAAAAAAAGCAGGCTTAAAAGCCTAAGGAGTCTTCACAAATGAGTAAGCTACTCGTTCGACCAAAAAAACCTGATTCAGAAGGCATTGTTTCTTGCATCACTCCTGAAAGTGCAGGTTGGAATTATATCGGATTTGAAGTGGCCCATCTTTTTCCAGAGCAAGTATTAAGCCGTCCAGGAACTCACAATGAAATTTGTCTAGTCATTATTTCAGGTAAAGCTGAAATTTCTGATGAGCAAAAAACCTTTGGAGTTCTCGGTGAACGTATGTCACCCTTTGATGGTAAACCTTCAGCTGTTTATATACCTCCTCGCACAAAGTGGACAGTAAAAGCAAAAACCTCACTAGAATTAGCAATATGTCAAGCCCCCGCAAAAAAAGGGAGTGATTCCTATGCTATTAAAGCCAAAGATATTACGACGTTAAAGCGCGGTACCGGTGCAAATGTACGATACGTCAATAACATGTTAACAGATGCGGATGCTTCTGAAACGTTATTAGTGGTTGAAGTCATCACGCCTGGAGGAAATTGGTCAAGCTATCCACCTCACAAACACGATACAGCCATTGAAGGAAAGGAAACTTATTTAGAAGAAATTTATTATCATCGTGTAAAACGAAAAAACGGTTACGTTTTTCAAAGAGTTTATACCGATGATCGTTTATTGGATGAAACAATGTCCGTCTATGATGGTGAAACGGTAATAGTGCCTAAAGGATATCATCCCGTGGGCGCTCCCCATGGATGCGACTCTTATTACCTAAACGTTATGGCTGGGCCAACCAAGAAGTGGAAATTTAGCCAAAGTCCAGATTTTTTAGACCTAGCGTTTGGATAATTATGTTTTGTATTTCTAATTTTCTCTAAAGAAAAAAGCTACGGACTATTAAAACAAATTATCCTTAGCTTTTCTCGAAAGTTGTAATATTTTTGCGTAATTTTTATACACCTTCTATCTATAATCAAAATTATTTACTTAAATGTAACCATGAAACTTTTATAAGCATTACATTGC
>NZ_CAWUGZ010000080.1:0-40982 GCF_963921845.1 Commensalibacter sp. Nvir
AACGTTGGTTTTTTAGAGAATGTTTACCCATCTATGGTATTAAATTCGATAGGATTTAGTAATTTATTTGTAAATTATTATGGTTTTTCGTTTGTGAAAAAATTGTATTTAATGTTGATCTTTTTTATAAAATTATTTCGTAGCTAATTGCTAATATAAGTATTTTCTTTATTTTGACGATATCAAAAAAATTTCAAATAATAATAACTTTGCTCTGTAAAAGGATTTGACAATGTCTTTAATTAAAACAAACCCTGTTCAGTTTAGTCAAAGACGGGGAATATGTTTTGTTCTTTCTGCTCCATCTGGAGCGGGTAAATCGACCATTGCCAATGCATTAAGAGCCTCCCAAAAAAATTTATTTCCGTCAGTATCTGTAACAACGCGTTCTCCTAGGCCAGGGGAAAAAAATGGTGTACATTACCATTTTTTAACAAAGGAGAAATTTGAGAAACAGTCAACAAATGGTGAGTTGCTTGAATGGGCGACGGTTTTTGGAAAAAGTTACGGTACTCCTAGGGGACCTGTTGAAAAGCAACTGTCTGAGGGTAAAGATATTGTGTTTGATATTGATTGGCAAGGACATCAATTGATACGAAATGCCCTTCCTAATGATGTGGTAGGAATTTTTATCTTACCCCCTTCTATTGAAGAGTTAGAACGCCGTTTACGTAGTCGAGCCTTAGACAATGGTGAAGAAATTGATAAACGTATGTCCTTAGCAATACATGAAATATCTCATTGGAATGAATTTGATTACATTATTGTTAATAATCGTTTGGATGAAGCAATTGCGCAAGCAGAAGCTATTTTAACTAGCGAACGTTTGAAAACTTCGAGACAACAATTAAAAAATGTATAAGAGGCTTGAGCAATGAAAGCTGGGGCGATGAATTTTTCCCATATAACTATTCTGTGTATAGGTGATATCATGCTTGACCGTTATATTTATGCTCAAGTACAACGCATATCTCCTGAAGCTCCCGTCCCTATTTTAAAGTTGACCCATACGAAAGAAATGGTAGGGGGTGCGGGTAATGTAACTAATAATATTTTATCCTTGGGCGGTAAGGTTATTATTGTTGGATTGGTAGGTGAAGATAGTAATGCAGAGAAAATTAAGACGTTGATGGAGAAACAACGTATTAGTACTCATCATCTTATCTCATCTTCGCAACGTCCCACAATTTGTAAATCAAGGTTTATTGCGGCGAGTCAACAAGTTATACGGGCAGATGAAGAAAACCTTATAGCACTCAACCAACAAGAAATAAAAAAAATATTAGTCCATATTGACCAAACTATTTCTTTGGCTAATGCTGTTATTGTATCCGATTATAATAAAGGAATGTGCCATCCAACAGTTATTCATTATATAATTAAAAAAGCTAAAGAGCTTGATATACCGGTTTTTGTGGATCCTAAATCAAAAGATTTTTCTCTTTATAAATATGCTACATGCATTACACCTAATTTAAAAGAAGCGATGGCGGTTATCCAAAGACCTCTTGTCATTGAAAAAGATTTTGAACAAGCAGGCCAACAATTGTTAAAAATCACTCAAGGACAGGCAGTTTTAATTACACGTTCAGAAAAAGGAATGACATTAATTGAGCGTGATAAGCCAGCAATGACTATACCTTCTCGTGCTCGAGAAATTTATGATGTTTCCGGGGCAGGGGATACCGTCATTGCAGCTTTAAGTTTAAGTTATGCATCAGGCTATAGTTTTACAGAAGCGGTGCACATAGCTAACGCAGCCGCTGGTGTCGTGGTTGGTAAAGCTGGCACCTCTACAGCGACTATAAAAGAAGTTATAGCAGAACTGCAAGCGCAGCAGGAACATAGTGTTCATACGGTTTTATCTCCTGAGCTTTTTTCTTTGAATGAAGTTATTGAACAAATTAACACGTGGAGGAACCAAAATTTAAAAATTGGTTTTACGAATGGATGTTTTGATATTTTGCATCCAGGTCATGTTGATCTTTTAAAAATTGCTCGTGATCATTGTGATCGGTTAATTGTTGCTTTAAATACCGATAAAAGCGTGCAACTCCTCAAATCAGCTAAAAGACCTATTAACACCCTTTCAAATAGAGCACAAATTATCGCGGCTGTGCGTTATGTTGACTGTGTAGTTTCTTTTGACGAAGAAACCCCTTTTAATTTAATAGCTGCTCTTAAGCCAGACGTTTTAATTAAAGGGGCTGATTATTTTGGGAAAAAAGTCATTGGTAGAGAGATTGTCGAGAAAAATGGTGGTAAAGTCATACTAGCTGATTTAAAGAAAGGTTTTTCTACCACTTCAATTATTGATAAAATCAAATGTCAATGTATTTGAATGCATAAAATAGTATGATGAAATACCCCTCTTATGTAATTAGGAAATATGAGCAATTTTCACATTGGTTATTTAATTATGCTTTTCCTTATTGGGGAGAAATAGGATGCGACGGCCCAAAAAATAATCCTCATCTATGGGGAGCTCATGAGCAATTAAAATTAGATGGAAGTCCAGACTTTCCAGGCTATAAACGGATGCGTGTGCAGGCTAGACAGCTTTATAGTTTTACACAAGCTGCAATGTTAGGTTGGTCCCAGGGTAATAAAATTGCCGAGTATCTTTATCAATTTATAAAAAAAGGATTGATAGGAGAGGGGCAGTGGGCAAAAACCTTGACACGAGAAGGTCAGGTTTTAGATAATTCTTCCGATTTATATGATTTGGCTTTTATTATTTTTTCGTTGTCTTGGTATGCACGTCTCAGTGGGGATATTGAACCTATACGAAAAGCTAGACAAACGGTACGTTGGATAAAACAATATATGGCTTGTCCTAGAGGAGGTTTTAAAAACGTTTATCCGAGCGTTCAAGGGTATAGGCAGCAAAATCCACATATGCATTTACTCGAAGCAGCATTAGCGTTATACGAAACAACACAATGTGAAAAGGATTTGCAATTGATCGACGATTTGGTTCGGTTATTTTGCACTGTTTTTTTTGATAGACGTACGAATATTGTGCATGAATATTATGAAGAAGATTGGCGACTTCCCCCTTCTCATCTTAAAATTAATATTGAACCTGGGCATCAATATGAGTGGATATGGTTGCTTTCAGAGTGTGAACGTCTAACAGGCAAAAACCATTTCAAAGAAATTCAATTATTATATTCATTTAATATGCGACATGCAATTGATGTAATAACAGGACTAGTGTGTGATGAAGTTTCAGTAGATGGCATTATAACAAATAAATCCTCTCGTTTGTGGGTACAAACGGAAGCAATACGCGCATCAAGTCTAATGAGGGATGAAAAAAGTCATATTCATTTGACAAAGATCATCCATAATCTGTTAAATCGCTATTTTGTTTGTTGCCCAAAAGGCACTTGGCAGGATCAATTGGACGAAAATTGTGCTTACAAAAATAAAATAATTCCTACAAGTTCTTTTTATCATATTGTAAGTAGTTATGCACAATTGCATCAGTCAATAACTTATCCACGTTATCCACAGCTTTCCCCACAATACACAGCCCCTTTAACGATTAAAAATGATATAATAAATTGTGAATATTAAAGAATCGAGTTCAGAACATTCCCCTTTATTAGGTTTATCCCAGCGTTTGCCTCCTAGTAATATACAGGCAGAACAATCTTTGCTGGGTGCTTTAATGACCAATAATAAAGCTTATGATAAAGTTTCAGATTTTTTATTGGGCGAACATTTTGCAGATCCTGTTAACAAAATAATTTACGAAGCTATTGTTAAGCGTATTGATGCAGGGCAAATTGCCGATGCAGTGACCTTAAAAGCTGAATTTGAACATTCCGGTGTATTGGACGAAGTTGGTGGTATCACCTATCTTGCACATCTATTACAATCCATGGTGGGTATTATTAATGCCAGAGATTATGGTAAAGCCATTCATGATTCGTGGGTTAGAAGGCAGCTCATTGATATAGGTGAGGATATTGTTAACGGTGCATTTCAATCCAATACAACGTCAACAGGTACTGATCAAATTACGATTGGAGAAGAAAAGCTTTTTCAACTTGCGACGCACAAAGGGCAAGAAAATGGTTTTGTTCCTTTTGAGAATGCCTTAGCTGAGGCCATTAATATCGCTAACCGAGCGTTTATGAATTCCAGTGGTGTCGCGGGATTGACCACCGGATTAAGAGATTTAGACAAAAGGACAGGCGGTCTGCATTCTTCCGACTTAGTGATTCTTGCGGGTCGTCCTGCTATGGGGAAAACGGCTTTAGCGACTAAAATTGCTTTTAATGCAGCTCGGTCCATTCTGCGAGCAACAGATGAGCAAGTCGATAATACTAAACTTGCGGGAACCGTTGCATTTTTTTCTTTAGAAATGTCTGCCGAACAGCTGGCTACACGTCTTTTATCAGAAGAATCAAGAGTTTCTAGTGAGCGAATTCGTAGAGGCGAAATAGGTCAAAAAGATTTTGATCGTTTCGTGCAAGTAAGTCGAGAATTATCTAAGATTCCTTTATATATTGACGATACCCCCGCTATTAGTCTTTCCGTTATGCGGACAAGATGTCGACGATTATTAAGGACCAAAGGCTTAAAATTAGTTGTGGTGGATTACCTTCAGCTTATGCGCCCTTCTTTAGGGAGTAGGCCAGAAAGTCGTGTTCTTGAAATTTCTCAAATTACCCAAGGATTAAAAGCACTTGCTAAAGAATTTGAGATACCTGTGATTGCGCTCTCACAACTGTCTCGCCAAGTTGAAAGTCGTGAAGACAAACGTCCTCAGCTTGCTGATTTGCGTGAATCGGGATCAATTGAACAAGATGCAGATTCTGTCATGTTTGTTTATCGTGATGAATATTATTTGCAACAAAGAATGCCAAAACCTATTGCTTTTGACGGTGAAGATAAATATCGTATTGCCCTTGAAAAATGGCAGTCTGACATGAACAGGGTTCATAATAAAGCAGAATTAATTTTAGAAAAGCAGCGTCACGGTCCAACGTGTAAAATTGATCTATTTTTCGAAGGTGAGTTTACTCGTTTTAGTGATCTTGATAATGTGCATGATTATTAACAATAGATAGGGATTATTTTATTGTTAATCGGTGTTAAGAATACACATTATTAATTTTTAGTAATAAAAATAATCAAGTGACGCCTTCTATTTTTATAGTGAAAATACGATAACAAATACGGATATTTTTCCCTGAAAAATTTATCTTACATTCTTATGAGGTCAGAAGATGGCCATCTTCTTATCATGATTGATAGAGATTGTTAACAACGAGTATCCTCCGTTACTATCTTGAAAATATAGTCTTAATTTTAATTTCAGTATTGGGGTGGAATAAAAAGCAATATGGTTTTTTAAATCGGTTTAATTTTTTCTTAGTTGTAGTTTTGGCTTTAAGGCGATTTTAAAGTGTGAATAACCTTGAAGATTAGAATAAATTATCTGCTTTACACAATTATAATTAATTTTTGGCACACACTTGCGATAAAAATCTGCACTAGAGCTTGATTGTCATTGATGGTTAAGTATTCGATTGTGCAAAAATTAAAACATTGCTCAATTTACGACTTTAGCCTGTGAAAATTATGGTGTTACGAAGGCTATAATTACGCAAGAAAAGCAATGTCTTTAAAAGGAAATTTAAAGTTTAATGTCGAAAGTGACGCATAGAGGTAAATATCATAGCAATTCCTGCTCGGTTTGCTGCATCTATTACTTCATCGTCGCGCATAGAGCCGCCAGGTTGTATAACTGCAGTTGCGCCTGCTTTGATAGCAGCTTCTAATCCATCAGCAAAGGGGAAAAATGCATCTGAAGCAACAACGCTGCCTTGACTTAAGGAGCTTGTTAATTTAGCAGCTTTTGTAGCCTCATCGCTTTTGTGCGCTGCAATGCGAGAGGAGTCAATTCGACTCATTTGTCCAGCACCAATACCTACGGTTGCTTTATTTTTTACGTAAACGATTGCGTTAGATTTAACATGCTTGGCCACGCGAAAAGCAAAAATCAGATCCTTCATTTCTTGTTGATTTGGTTGTCTTTTAGTTACCACTCTAAATTCTGAAGGCCTTCCATTATCGCGATTTTGCACCAGAAAGCCGCCAGACAAAGATTTTATGGTTATTCCTTCAGCTAGAGGGTTGGGCATCCCCTTGGTTTCTAATACACGTAGATTTTTTTTCTTTGATAAAATTGTCAGAGCTTCAGCTTCGATTGTGGGGGCAATGATGACTTCGCTGAAGATTTGAATAATTTTTTCTGCCGATTCAGGATCTAACGGCCTATTTATGGCAATTATACCGCCGAAGGCAGACACGGGATCGCAACGTAATGCCAGATCCCAAGCTTTGGAAATTGAATCTGCACTTGCTACACCGCAAGGATTAGCGTGTTTAACAATAACAACAGAAGGTTCATCAAATTCAGCAACGGCCTCAAATGCAGCATCGGTGTCGTTGAAATTGTTGTAGGAAAGTTCTTTGCCTTGTAATTGTTTGGCAGTTGCTATTCCAATGCGATGATCGGTTCCCGTATAAAAAGCAGCTTTTTGATGAGGGTTTTCCCCATAACGTAACATTTGTTTACGTTGTCCAGAACATACGAAAGTTTCTGGAAACAATTCATCTTGCTCTTTTGCAAACCAATTAGTAATGGCGGCATCGTAAGCTGCCGTTTTTGCATAAGCAATCTTTGCCCATGATTGACGTTGTTCAAGAGTTGATCCACTGGTTACGGAAAAATTGTTTATAAATAATGTATATTGAGAGACATCGGTTAGTACGGCGACGTGACGGTAGTTTTTGGAAGCAGCTCTTATTAAGGCGGGACCACCAATATCAATATTTTCAATAATTTTTTCTTTATCTGCTCCGGCGTTAACCGTTGCTTCAAAAGGATATAAATTAACGCATAAAAGATCAATGGGGAGAATATGATGTTTTTTCATTTGCTCTTGATGAGCAGGTAAGTCTCTACGACCTAATAATCCTCCATGGATTTGTGGAACTAACGTTTTAACTCTACCGTCTAAAATTTCTGGAAAACCAGTAAAGTCAGAAACCTCAATAACTGGGAATCCTGCTGCTTTGATAACGGTAGCTGTACCTCCTGTAGAAAGAATTTCTACATTTTTATTAATTAATGCTTTTACTAATCCTATAAGTCCCGTTTTGTCAGAGACTGAAATTAGGGCGCGGTGAATAGGTGTGGTCTTTTGATCCATTAGATATATTTCCTGAAATTGGTATAAATAGAACGATCTTAATTTTAAGGATGAGCTAGCCAACGCCAGTTTTGAATTCCTTGTTTTGCTAGCTCACGATGCATAATTAATACGGACGTTGGTTTTTGGGTTTTTCGCGGACAAATAAGACGTTTTGCCAAATCTTCAATAATGGTGACGGATCGGTGTCTGCCGCCCGAGCAACCTACCGCAATGGTCGCATATTTTTTTCCTTCAAGAACGAAACGAGGAAATACCAATTGCATCATTTGTTCTATTTGATCAACATATTTTTTATAATCAGGATCTTTTTCAACATAATTTTGAACTGTTTTGTCTAAGCCCGTTAATGACGAAAGTTCTGGTATATAATATGGATTATGCAAAAAACGTGCATCGAAGATCATATCGGCTTCTCTAGGAATACCACTAGGGAAAGCAAAGGACATTAAGGTTAGCGTAAAGCAATTTTTGTTTATGTTATTATCTTGTGAATATCGTGTTTCAACGAGAAGGCGTAATTCTGATAAAGGTAACTCAGAAGTGTCAATGACCAAATCAGCAACTTGTTTAAGAGGTGTCATCAAATATTTTTCATTTTTGATACCTTCTTTTACGGTACCTCCTTCTGCCATGGGATGTCTTCGTCGGGTTGCAGTGTATCGTCTAAGAAGGACATCTGTTTCAGCAGTCGTATAAATAAGTTGAATTTGTAACGAAGGGTCTGATTTTAGTCTAGCCAATAATGCGATAACTGAATCAACATTGAAACCGCTTGTTCTTGAATCGATGCCAATAGCAATGGAACCTTCGATTTTATTAACAATATCGTTAATAACTTGTAAAGGAGCATTATCAATTAATTCGTATCCCAAGTCTTCTAATACACGCAATATAGAAGTTCTGCCTGCTCCGGATAAACCTGTCACGAATATAACGTGTCGTTTGGAAGGTATTTTATTTTCAGTTAAATCTTGCATTCAACATTAGATCATTTTTTTATAAATTGAATAGTTTCTTTCATCTTAAGTAGGATCACTGCTTTATTCAAGGGTCTAGTTTTGAGGAGAAGACATTTCAAACCAAACAAGGGTCTTAATCAGTAAAAATGATGAGATATAAATAGAAAAACTTAAAAAACTTATCCAAAAAGAGACGGGCCAATCGGTGAACCATGCAAGTGCAATGCCTCCCCATGCTTCAAGCAGAGCAAACAGAATTGACAATAAAATTCCTTTATAAATTGTTTTGCAAGAATGTATTGCTACAGCAGCAGGTCCTATCATTAAAGAAAAAGTTAGTAAAATTCCAGTAACTTGGACACAAGCTGCAGTTACACAAGCAACCAGTCCTAGAAAAATGACACTTATTAATTTTAAAGAAAGCCCTTTTGCTTCAGCCAAGTCGGGTTGAAGAGAAGAAAATAATAAGGGTCTAGTAAGAAAGAACATAACACCGTAACAAAAAATACTCAAAAAAGCTAAGCTATATAAAGTTTTTTGATCAACAGCGAATATATTGCCAAAAAGCAAACTGGTTATTTGCGCTGCATATCGTGTATAAAAATGCAGAAATAAAAGTCCTAATCCCATGGAAGCAGATAAAACCAAGCCAATGGCTATGTCTTTATTTTTCAGTTCTGGACCAATTATTCCAATAAGTATTCCTGCCATTAGGCTAAATATCAAAAGTCCTATCAAAGGGGATATGCCCATAAGGCTTGCCCCCGTTGCTCCAGCGAAACCGACATGCGACAAGGCGTGGCCAGCAAAGGCTTCTCTTCTTAAAAGAAGAAAATAACCTATAGGTCCAGTGATAAGGGCTACAATACCAGAAGCCATAAAAGCGATGCGCATAAATTCAAGAGAAAACATTTTTAAACTAACTTTCTATTTAAATTTATGGTTTCAAAATAATTAACCTTAGCCGCAAGATGATAAAGGGTGATTTTATTTAAAATCAGAAGGAAGGTATAACAAAGAGGTTTTCTTTAGTACGAATAACGTTTAAAGGAAACTCATATAAATCGCTTAGGACAGAAGAAGTCATTATCGAGTCAATCGTACCTAAAACAGCACGTTTATTGCCTATGCAAAGCACGTAATCTATAATGGGTAAAAGAGGATTTAGATCGTGTGTTGCTAATAATACACTCAGCGAGCGTTGTCGTTGTATGGTTTTGATGGAATTTAAGATGGATAAAGTCCATTTGGGATCAAGATTGCTAAAGGGTTCGTCCAATATAATTAATTTTGGGTTTTCTATTAAAGCTTGGGCTAATAATAATCTTTGTCTTTGTCCACCAGAGAGTTCTTCTAAAGGTTTTTCTGCTAATTTTTTGGCTTGGAGTTGATCCAGGGCTTCGTCAATTCGGCTGCTGTCCTGCTTGTTAAGAAAAGGTAATCCAAATTTATAACCTCGAATACCAGCGGAAAGAAAATTTCTCCCAGTTAAACGAAACGTATTAATGTCTCTTGCTTGGGGTATGTAACCAATGAATTGGCGTGCTTTTGAGGGACTTAAACCAAAGACATTCAGCTGTCCTTGATGGATAGGTATAATACCCATAATTGTTTTTATGAAGGTGGTTTTCCCTGAACCATTGGGGCCAAAGATACCAATAAATTGGTTTTTTCCAATTTCTAAATTAAGTTGTGAAAGAATGAGCTTTGAGCCACGTTTAATGTCGAGATCATGACATTCGATGACGTTCATTTGGAATTTTTTTTCAAAACATTTTCCACTTCATCGAGTACTTGGTTCATCCAACTTTGGTAAGTTAGAGAGGCTGGCATTAATTCTGAAACACCAATAACCGGAATGTTAGTTTGTTCGGCCAGTTTCTTTAACTGTTCAGTGGCAGGTGTAACGACTTGGTTATTATAAAACAAAATTTTAACTGAGTGGGATTTAAGATCTTGTTGGAATTGAGCCATCTGTTTAGCCGTAGGTTCTCCATTATTCATAACGGTCCATTGATAAGGCTCTTCTTTTACAATAAAACCGAGCTGTTTAGCCATCAATCCAAATACAGGTTCAGTGGCAGCAATTGGAACTTTAGAAGAGAAAGATTTGATTTTTTTTATACGCTCATTTAATTGTACAAGTTGATTTATAAAGTTGCTGTGTTGTTTGGTAAAAAAAGATTTATGTTCAGGTTGTAACGTTTTATATATGAGGGTGAGTTGGTTAGATAGAGCCTCAATACTGGCAATATTGTACCATAAATGGGGATTCCCTCCATCTTTATCCTTTAAAAGTTGTTGAACAGAAATAACGTGTTTTTGTTTAACATTGTATTTATTTAATAAGCGGTCTATCCAAGAATCATACCCTAATCCGTTTTTAATTATAACTTCGGCTTGGGAAAGGGTTTTCCCTACATTAGGTGTCAATTCAAATAAATGAGGATCTTCATCCGGATTATTTAAAATTATATCAATCTGTACGTGTTGACCACCAAGTTGTTGAGCAACGTTTCCATACATATTCTCCGCTGCAACGACTTGTATTATGCTAGCGTTGGCATATATCGGGGCAAATAAACCGCTAAAAAGGACAATCGTTAAAAGTAAAAAATGATTTAATTTCATTGAAATTACTTCAGCTTTAAAAAACTAATAGAGATTGCTTAGAAGTACCATGCTCCAGTAATCATTAGCCCTAAGAGCATAATAAGCCCTAAGTGAAGTATAATTAGCCATTTGATGGTTATAACGGGTGTGTAAAATTTATCTTTTGGTAATTCCAGTTCCCATTTCATTTATATTCTCACAATTGGTTTCGATAGTAAAAGGCTAACAAAAGAAGTGGCTAATTACAATGGAAACTTTTGGGTAAAAAAATCAAATTCTGTTTTTAAGGCCTTCTTCTAACCTAGGTAATATTTCAAATATATCACCAACAATGCCGTAGTCTGAAGCTTTAAAGATAGGGGCGTCAGGGTCTTTATTAATGGCCACAACAATTTTACTATCTTTCATTCCAGCTAAATGCTGTGTAGCTCCTGAAAGAGCAACGGCGATGTAAAGTTCTGGTGCAACGATTTTACCTGTTTGCCCGACTTGAAAATCATTGCTCACAAATCCAGAGTCAACCGCTGCTCTTGATGCACCAATAGCAGCATTTAACAGGTCAGCTATTTTTTCTAGTAAGGTAAAATTATCGCTGCTTTGCATCCCTCTTCCTCCCGAGATAATTATTTTAGCAGCTTCCAATTCAGGCCTATTGGATTGAGATAATTTTAAATTAAGGAAAATAGATTTTTGATTTTCAGGTAGCGGAGAAGGTAAAGTAACTTCTTTTATTTCTGCATTTCCACCTATAGTTTTTATAGGAGTAAAGGCTATTCCTCTTATAGATAAAAGTTTTTTCTTATCCTTTGAGCATACGGTGGCCAGCAAACTTCCTGCATAAATTGGTCTGACAAACGTAGATTTATCAATAATTTTGGTTACTTCAGAAATGGGTTGAACGTCGAGTAATCCAGCCAATCGAGGTAAAATATTTTTACCTTCTGCGTTAGCCGGTGCTAAAATAAATTCGTAGTCACTTGCTAAAGAAGCCATCAAATTGGCTACAGATTCTGCTTGCATGTGTGCAAAAGAAGGATCTTTTGCCGCTAAAACTCTACGCACACCGTTTAAATGGATGGCTTGGTCTAAGCGTTCGTTTAATGTTTCCCCGACAAGCAGAACATCTACTTCCTTTTCAAGCTGCAAGGCAGCGGTGATAGTTGAAAGGCTGGTAGAACGAAGTGTGTTTCCTTGCTCATAACTTAGTAATACTAACGCAGCCATATCTAGATCACCTTTGCTTCATTTTGTAATTTATCTATCAGTTCTTCTACAGAATTGACAATTACTCCTTCCCTAATGGGTGAAGATTCATCGAGTCTCTGTATATATAAACGCGGGGTAATATCTACTCCTAATTCTGCCAGAACAAAAGTTTCAACTGGCTTTTTTCGTGCTTTCATAATATTGGGTAAAGACGCATAACGTGGCTCATTTAAACGTAAATCTGTCGTTACAATAGCAGGCAGAGGAAGTTTTAGAGTTTCTTGTCCGTCGTCAATTTCCCTAATAATTTCTACGTAGTTTGAATAAAGCTCCAGCTTACTGACAAAAGTACCTTGAGGCCATCCTAGTCTTGCCGCCAAAATTTGCCCTGTTGCATTCATATCGTCGTCAGAAGCTTGTTTGCCCATTAGCACTAAGTTAGGTTTTTCTTTTATGACAAAATATTCTAAGACTTTGGCAACGGCTAAGGATTCTAGCGTATGTTCCGTACTGACCAAAATAGCTTTATCTGCCCCCATGGCCAATGCCGTGCGCAGTGTATCTTGAGATTTTGGTTCACCAATGGAGATCGCTACAATTTCGTCAACTTTTCCTTGTTCTTTAAGCTGAACAGCTTCTTCAATTGCATTTTCATCAAAAGGATTCATGGACATTTTAATGCCACTAATTTCAACACCCGAATGGTCTGTTTTGATAAGAGGTTTAATGTTCGAATCAACAACCCGTTTTACCGGAACCAATATTTTCATAAGTGTTTTTTCCGTTACCAATATTTTTAAGTTTACATTCCACTGGAATAGTTTGGTCCACTTCCGCCTTCTGGAGTTTCCCAGTCTATGTTTTGTGTGGGGTCTTTAATATCACAACTTTTACAATGAATGCAATTTTGTGAGTTAATTTGTAATTTAGGCTCATTATTGTCCATAAGCACCTCATAAACGCCTGCAGGACAGTATCGTGTTTCGGGTGCTTTAAAAACGTTCCAATTTACTGTTTTCCAAATTAAAGAATTTCGAAGTTTTAGATGAACAGGTTGAGTATCTCTATGGTCAATATTAGATAAAAATATAGAAGAAGTTTTATCAAAGGTGAGTTGATCATCAGGTTTTTTATATAAGGGTTTGTCGCATAAAGAAGCAGCTTTTAGCTTTTCATAATCTTCTAAACGATTATGCAACGTCCAGGGAACTTTTCCTCGAACCATTGAGTCAAACCCTGCATATAGGGTTGCTGCTTTGGTTCCAAATTTGGCAAAGGCGGGTCGAATATTACGCACTTGGTGCAATTCATGCCAAATCCATGAGTAGCGTATGCGCAAACAGTAGGAAATAGGTTCTATTTCCTGTGTTATTAATGCCTCTGCAATGGTCTCAGCAGCCAGCATTCCTGACTTCATCGCCGTATGAGTCCCTTTTATTTTCGGTACATTTAAAAAACCAGCAGCGTCACCAATAAGCAGCCCTCCCGGAAACGTTAGCTTGGGTATAGATTGTAAGCCCCCTTCTGACAAAGCACGGGCAGAAAAACCTATACGTCTCCCACCAATAATATGTTTCTTAATTACAGGATGTTTTTTTGCTCTTTGCATTTCTTCAAAAGGTGAAAGCCAAGGGTTTTTGTAATCTAAACCTAGAACAAATCCAAAAGAAACTAGGTTTTTACCAAAATGATAGAGCCAAGATCCCCCATACGTATGATCATCTAAAGGCCATCCAAAACTATGTTGTATATATCCAGGCATATGCTTGTTAGGAGGAATTTCCCATAATTCTTTAATTCCTAAGCCATAAGTTTGAGGATCCACATTAGAGCGTAAAGCATAATGTTTAAATAGTTTTTTAGTAAGTGAACCGCGACATCCTTCTGCAAATAATGTATATTTTGCTCTTAATTCTACTCCTGGGACATAATTAGATTCTTGGTTTCCGTCTTTGTTAACGCCCATATCTCCTGTAATAATGCCTTTGACACAGTTTTTTTCAATAATGACTTCTTGTCCAGCGAAACCAGGATAGATTTCAACGCCCAAATTTTCAGCTTCTAAAGCCAGCCAACGGCACAAATCCCCTAAACTAACGACAAAATTACCATTATTATTCATTTGTGGCATAAGGGATTTAAGAATTGGAATCGAAATAGATTTGTTGTCGTTTAACAAATAAAACATACGTTCATGGTGAACAGGTGTTTGAAAAACATCCGATTTTTTTTTCCAGTTATCAATAAGTTCATTCAAAGCAGTGGGTTCTAAAATAGCACCAGAAACAATATGGGCACCTATTTCTGATGCTTTTTCAATTAGACAAATTTGAGCAGAGGGTGTTAATTGTTTTAAACGAATTGCTGCACTTAATCCTGCTGGGCCAGCCCCGACAATTAGCACGTCAAATTCCATTTGCTCACGCTTGGTATCGCTCATTTTTTCTTTACCCTATTTAAATGGCATTGGTATAAATTGTCTTTAGTGATTATATTCGGCTTTATGAAGTGCTTTGCTATCGTTAAAGTTCAATTATGTTTAAAATTATTTAATAGGAAAAGCGAGTTCATTTTTTGCACGCCATGTAGAATCGACATAATTCATGATTAAAGTACGTCTTATTCCGTTCATAGGACGTTTTTGGTAACCATGCCAAGTATCTTTAGCAGGTATAAATAAAAATCCAGAATTAAATTTTCCAGAGCTCCTACCAAGTGATTCTCCTTGGGGATTCATAATATCGGTTCCCCAAGATTCCGCATCTTTTGCAGTAGATAAAGAAATAAGAAAGGTAAGTTTTTTTGCTTGTACATCCGTATGTGGCTCTAGCCAAAACCCTTCTTTATCGTGACAGAGTTCAAGACGAACTGAAGTATTATTTAAATTAGAACCTGTTACTTGAGCAAATAAAGTTCTAATACTTTTCATTTCAAAAACATTTGCCAGCAATGAAAATTGTAGACTATTTTGTTGCGTCTCAGGCGTGATGAAAACGCGATGCTGGTTATTATTTTCTCTTTTACCCTGCGTATTTCCAGCAATTGATTTCTCGTTTGGTTTCCATTGAACGAGTGCATTGCACAATTCTTCGGGGAAAACGTTATCCATTGACCAATGTGCATAAGGGGTACGGGTTATTTTAGCATGAGAGATAGCATGTTGAAGCTGAGTTTCAACATTTTTTAATTGTGTTGCTTTTTCCATTTCAAAATATCCGTTTAAATAGCCTGAGCATGGCGATGAGGCGATGACTGGTAATACACATCAAAAATATTGGCTATATTTCTCAGAAAGGGGCGCCCTTGCTCAGTAACTTTAATTTTATAATAATCTCGTAATATCAAACCATCTTCTTCAAATGATACTAAGTTTAACAGATCGTTGTCGAATATATTTTTAGGACGTTTGAATTTTTTGGCGAGTATTTCTAGATCAACGTATAAATCGCACATTAAATGTTCAATAACAGACCATCGTAATAAATCTTCTATAGTGCGACTAACCCCTTTAGCTATAGGAAGCCCTTCTAGCCTCATGGCTTTTTGATACGCTGCAGCCGAAAGTTGATTTTGCACTATTCCTTTAGGTAATATGGATACAGAAGAGGCCCCAATGCCAAGCAAAGCCACTGCATTATCTATAGTATATCCTTGGAAATTTCGATGTAGTTTTCCCTCTTTGGCAGCTTTGCTCATACTATCATGAGGTAAGGCATAGTGATCAAGGCCGATGATCTGATAATTGGCTATTCTTAAAAGGTCATCTATCAATTGCCTTTGTTTAAAACGTTCTAAGGTATCGGGTAGAATTTCGCCGTTTAACAAATTTTGTCTTTTATGTTTCCAGGGCACATGCGCGTAACCAAATACAGCAAGTCGGTCTGGTTTTAGACGAATAATGGATTGTATAGTTTCGGATAAACTTTTGCAAGTTTGGTTGGGTAAACCATAAATGAGATCAATGTTAATAGAGGTAATATTTTGTTTTCTAGCAATTTCGATACAATTGGAGGTCATAGCCAGGCTTTGTACTCGTCCACAAGCTTCCTGTACCTTTGGATCAAGATCTTGTACTCCGATACTTATTCGGGTAAATCCAAGTTGGTTTAGTAGTAATATATATTGAGAAGAAGCGTGTCTTGGATCCAATTCAATGGAAATGTCGGCATTTTTTTCGATGTTGAAATACTGCCTAATAGTATTCATTATTTTTGTAATCGTAATAGGCGGTAAGGTTGTTGGTGTACCCCCACCAAAATGAATAAAGCCAACACGCCGTCTACTTTTGAGTAATGCTTTTAAACGGTAAAGTTCGTCACATAAAAGCTCACCATAAGCAATGCGTAAAGCTTCCTTATGAATTACTTGAGTGTTGCAAGCGCAAAATTTACATAATTCGTCACAAAAAGGGACATGCAGATATAATGAAACAGCCTCATTATCTTGAAGAGTTTGTAACCATTTTTTGTATGTATCAAAGCCAACCGATTCTGTAAATTGGACAGCGGTAGGATAGCTTGTATAGCGCGGGACGTTTCTTTCGTACCGCGCAAGACGGTTAAAAGAAACAGCCTGTTTCATCCCGAACTCCGCAAAATTAGAAACGATATCCGATACCTGCACTGACAGTGGTGGGATTTAAAGAGGTGCGAGCATCAATTCTATTAGGACTATCATTAATATGTGCACGTTCATTTAACAACATTTGTTTTGCATCAACATTAAAAAACCAATTACCAATAACTTGATAGTCAAAACCAATATTGAAAGAGGGACCTGCCGTTGTTTCTAGTCCTAGCTTTTGTACTGCGCCGCCACCTGGAGAGACATGATGCCAAAAAGCAACAGTAAGGCCAATTCCCGCATAAGGATTAAAAGCTTTATGAGGTAAAAAATGCCATTGCGCAGTAAGCGTTGGAGGTAATATCCAGCTGTTACCGACGTTAACGTCACCCAACGTTGTATTTTTGGCAGTAATTTTATGCTTTGTGCTGGCTGCGATGATTTCAAAAGCTAAATTGTCTGTTACGAAATAATTTGCGCTTAATTCCGGCATAACACGGTTAGAGGCCGTAATATGACCACCAATACTTGTTTTGCTGCTTGTGTTATTGGGAATAACTCCTAATGCGCTTAAACGGATAATAAAATCACCTTTACTCAAACCTATTTTGGTAACGCCAGGACACGTTTGAAAAATACTACAGTGTTTTTTAGGAGAAAAAGGTTGTTGAGTAGAAACGTAAACCTTTCCTGGTGCTTGGTTCGTAACTGTATTATTTGTTGCTGTAATGTGATTAGGATTGGGAACTAAAATAACGTTTGCAGGGGTTTGAGCGTAAACACTGGTTGAATATACCGTAAATGCATAGAGTGCAAAACTACTTAATAAATTTTTCATTATGAGAAAACCTTGAATTTATTTCATTAAAGGAATCTTAATATTTTTTCAGAAAATTGATTAAAAACGCTTAAATAAAATTAGTAAGGTCTATATTATGCGAATACCAGCAGTTAATGACAATATCCTTTCAACTTTTGTTTACAGTTGTTTAGAAGTGTATTGAAAGAATAAAAAAATTCAGTAATTTTTTAGAAAAAAATTATATTAAATATTAACTAATGTCTTATATTTTGTTGTCTTAATAGTTTTGAGAATGCATATTTTTTATATTATAATGCTCTTGGAAGTGTAATAACAAAACAAGCCCCTTTAATGTGTCCATCGTTATCTTGAATGTTATAAACTCTTATATTTCCCTTTAGAGCTTTGATAATTTGGCGACATATCGACAAACCTAATCCAGAATGACGACCAAAATTTTCCCCTTGCGGTCTTTCTGAATAAAAACGTTCAAATATACTATCCAATTTGCTAGGGGGTATACCGGGACCTTCGTCGCTGACTTTAAGCTCAACTTTGTCGTTCACCGCCTCTACAGAAAGTGTTATGGTGCCGCCTGGAGGTGAAAACGAAATTGCATTGCCTATAAGATTACGTAAGACTTGAACAAGTCGATCTTCAATAGCTAATACTTGTAAAGGTTGATTGGAAACATCTTTGCTGAGGTCAACAACAATATGTATATCTTCAGGTTTTGCAGTTGCTTCATGCATCTCTGCTAATAATTGGAAAATTGGTTTTACAGCAACAGCTCTTGGCGTCAGTCTTGACATCTCAGATTCAATTCGGCTAGAACTAGCAATATCCGTAATTAGACGGTCTAAACGATAAACATCTTCCTTTACAATGTTGAATAACCGTTTTTTATGTTCTTTATCTTCTATTCTAGGTAAAAGTTCTATGGCAGAACGTATAGAAGACAAGGGGTTTTTGAGTTCGTGACTAACGTCTGCTGCAAACCCTTCAATAGCATCCATTCTCATCCATAAGGCCTTGGCGCTATCTTGTAAAACTCTTGCCAAATCGCCTATTTCATCTTTTCTTTCTAAAAGATTGTCGGGTACTGTTCCAGTCCGGCCGATAGTCTCGCGCATTTTGTGCGCAGCGATTGCTAGACCTAACAAGGGTCTCGCAATGGTTAACGACAGATACCAAGAAAGCAATACGGTAATAATGAGGGCAAGTAAAAAAAGAATTAAAATTGAAGATCGTACTGAAAATAGTGCTCTATCTATACTTTTAGCTTCTCTAGTGAGTTGAATAACCCCTATAGCTTGATTATGATGAAAAATAGGCTCCGTAATGGTGATTAATAAATGATGATCAGCAGTTCTTCGAATATAGGCTGGTTTTTTTTTATCGTGTAAACTGTTTAAAAATTCTGCATACCCAATAGGTAGTGTTTCTGAATCAGCATTAATAGATAAATTTTGAATTTTTGTTGCTCCAGTGTAGGGCATCCAACTTAATAGATGAGTGTATACTTGCTCTAAAACTGTATCGTAACGCGTATGTATGGTAGCCTCTCTGTTGATTTGATTTTCTATAACGTTGCGGAACAGTGCATTTTTAGGGTATTGAGTAGGGCTATTGCTCAAGTAATGGTGATTAAAATATGTGGAACTGTTTGTTTCTGCCCGACTATCTATAATTAATTGGCCATTTGGAGAATAAACTTGCGCTCGAACGTTAGGGCTTGGGTTTGTTAAACTAAATAAAAGAGGTTTAGCTAGGTTAATGGACAAAAAATAAACATCTGTAGATTTTTCACTTTCGTCTTGGTCTGTTCTTAAGCAATTCGTTGTAAGGCTACCTTGTTTATATATGGCGCTCTGACCAAGGGCTCCAGCATAAATTTTAGCCTGCTCGCGCAAGGAGTGAATTTCAGACTCAAGTAAACTGTTTTGAAACTGATTTAAATAAAGTAAAGTTGCGACAAGCACCACTAAAGGTAAAGCATTTACGAGTAAAATTCGCCTCATGAGTGGAGATGAAAAACTTGCCTTGAAACGGTTGTCGAATTTTAAACGTTTTTGACGTAATTTTGTAAACGAGGCGTTATGGTTCACCTTAATTATTACCTTAATTATATATAATTAGTTTTCTTTATAACGGTACCCTATGCCGTACAAAGTCTCAATTTTGTTAAATTCTGGATCAATTTGACGAAATTTTTTACGTATGCGTTTGATATGACTATCAATTGTGCGATCGTCCACATAAATATTTTCACCATACGCAGCGTCAATAAGTTGATCTCTTGATTTGACCAAGCCTGGGCGTAAGGCAAGGGCCTTAGTTAGTAAAAATTCTGTGACCGTTAATTGGATATCTTTATTATTCCATCGACATTGATGTCTTAAATCATCTAAAGATAAATTGCCTCGCACAAGCATATTGGTGGCAGAACTTGTTTCGGTATCAGTTTTATTGCTCACTTCATTTCGTCTTAATAAGGCGCGAATTCGTTCCAGTAATAGACGTTGAGAAAAAGGCTTGGTTATATAGTCGTCTGCACCAAGACGTAATCCCATTAACTGATCAATTTCCTCATCTTTAGACGATAAAATAATGACTGGCATTTGTGAACGATTTCTTAACCGTTGTAATAATTCGATCCCATCCATTCGTGGCATTTTAATGTCTAAAACGGCAAGATCAACGGGTTTGGTTAACAAACCCTGCAACGCACTTTCTCCATCTGTATACGTTTGCACAATAAAACCATCAGCTTCTAACATCATAAAAACAGAAGTTAAAATATTGCGATCGTCATCGATAAGTGCAATGACGTATTTCCCTGCTTCCATAAGTGTTCCTTTCAAATTGATAGTGATGAAATTCATTAGATACTATTGTATAATCAAATCAAAGACTAGGGGATACAAAGAACTCAATGAATAAGGTACAGTATTGTTTGGCTTATCTTGTTTAATATTAATTTTGTTAGAATTTCTTGTAACTTTGATAATTTTTATTAAAATATAAATGTCTAAACTTATAAGTAAGACATAAAGCGTTCTTGCTTGAAAGCGAGAATTTGGTTTTTATAAAATTAAAATTAACGACAAAGTAAGCTGAACATCATGACTCAACCAGAACATTCGACTAAAGATTCAGAACATAACTCTTCTTCCGAGCAGGGGCAATTTTCTCAGGAAAATAAGAATTTTACTGAGGATAATAGTTCGTCAGATTCAGAATCTTCTAAATTGGTAATTGAATCTGAACCAGAAGTCGATTCTATTAGTCGTCTTAAAGCTGAATTACAACAGGCAAAGGACCAATGGCTTCGTTCTGAAGCAGAAAGTCAGAATCTTCGTAATCGACATAAAAAAGAACTCGAAGATACACGTTTGTATGCTGTTCACAAATTCGCTCGCGATATTGTTGAAGCAGCGGAAAATCTTCGTAGAGGAATCGATAGTTTGCCAAAACCGAGCGAAAATGAAGATCCCATTATTACGAAAATGCGAGAGGGTTTGGAAAGCATAGAGCGCTCTTTTTTGCAAATTTTGGAAAAAAATGGTATTAAATCTGAAGATCCGACAGGAATAGCATTTGATGCGAATAAACATCAGGCTATGGCAGAGCATCCTTCTGACGAGCATCCACCTGGAACGGTTATGCAAAGCTGGACACCTACTTGGACGCTTAATAACCGTTTGTTAAAACCAGCTATGGTAATTGTAACAAAAACGCCTGAAAATAAATCTTAAAGAAAATAAATGTCGATGAATTATACTGCTGACTTAACGCATTGTTTTGTGTATAATGTAGTATAAAATAAAAAATGTTTAACTTAGTTAACTAAACATATATTAAATTAGTCTTTCTATAGGATCTTAGCCGAATGTTGGGGGAAACTATAGAATTGCAATATCAGAAAGGACTTTTGCTTGACGCTTCGGGTCTTGTCGAAAGTTGCTATTAGGAGAAACTATACATGAGTAAAGTAATTGGTATTGATTTAGGTACAACCAATTCTTGTGTTGCGATTAGAGAAGGTAAAGAAACCAAAGTTATTGAAAATAGTGAGGGTGCTCGTACAACGCCTTCTATGGTTGCTTTTGCTGAAAATGACGAAATGTTAGTAGGCCAATCGGCCAAAAGACAAGCTGTTACTAATCCAAATAACACTTTATACGCTGTTAAGCGTCTTATTGGACGTCGTTATGACGATCAAATGGTTGCCCGTGATAAAAAACTCGTTCCTTATGCCATTGTTAAAGGGGATAATGGAGACGCTTGGGTTGAAGCACGAGGGAAAAAATATGCACCTTCGCAGATTTCCGCTTTTATCTTAGGTAAAATGAAGGAAACAGCAGAGTCCTACCTCGGGGAAAAGGTAACGCAAGCGGTTATTACGGTACCTGCTTATTTTAATGATGCACAACGTCAAGCCACAAAAGATGCTGGTAAGATTGCAGGGCTTGAAGTTCTTCGTATCATTAATGAACCTACGGCTGCGGCGCTGGCTTATGGGTTAGAAAAGAAAAACAGTGGTACAATCGCTGTCTATGACTTAGGTGGTGGTACCTTTGATATTTCAGTTTTAGAAATTTCTGATGGTGTAATTGAAGTCAAATCGACGAATGGGGATACGTTCCTCGGAGGTGAAGATTTCGATTCTCGTATTATTGATTTTCTTGCAGATGAATTTAAAAAAGAACAGGGAATTGACCTGCGCAGTGACAAATTAGCACTGCAACGCCTTAAAGAAGCTGCAGAAAAAGCTAAAATTGAGCTGTCTTCTTCTAAAGAGACAGAAATTAATTTACCATTTATTACAGCAGACGCTACCGGTCCTAAACATCTAGTCATCAAGTTAAGCCGTGCTAAGCTAGAAAGTTTGGTAGATGATTTAATTCAAAGAACTTTAGAACCTTGCCGTTCGGCGTTAAAAGATGCAGCTCTATCCGCGAGTGGAATTGACGAAGTTATTCTGGTTGGCGGAATGACTCGCATGCCAAAAGTTATTGAAGCCGTTAAAGAATTTTTTGGTAAGGAACCAGCCCGTAACGTTAACCCAGATGAAGTGGTTGCGGTCGGTGCTGCCATTCAGGGTGCAGTGCTAAAAGGTGATGTCAAAGATGTGCTTTTATTGGATGTTACGCCTTTATCGTTAGGTATTGAAACGTTAGGCGGTGTATTTACTCGCCTTATTGAAAGAAATACGACCATTCCTACTAAGAAAAGCCAAACTTTCTCAACTGCTGAAGATAATCAAAATGCAGTAACCATTAAAGTTTATCAAGGTGAACGAGAAATGGCGGCTGACAATAAATTATTAGGAAATTTCGATTTAACCGGTATTGCGCCTGCTCCTAGAGGTGTTCCTCAAATTGAAGTGACCTTTGATATTGATGCCAATGGTATTGTTTCGGTATCTGCTAAAGATAAGGCAACGGGTAAAGAACAGCAAATACGTATCCAAGCTTCAGGCGGATTATCAGATGCTGACGTGGAGCAGATGGTGAAAGAAGCTGAAGCGAACGCAGAAGCAGATAAAAACAAGAGAGAAATGGTAGAGAATCGTAATCAAGCCGATATGCTGATTGCGCAAGTAGAGAAAAATATGCAAGAGCATAGTGATAAAATTGACCCGTCTACCAAATCCGATATTGAAATGGCTCTTAATGATATAAAGAGTAAAAAAGACGGGAACGATTTATCTGCTTTAAAAGAATCGATAGATAAACTTTCGCAGCTTGCTATGAAAATTGGTGAAACAATTTATAAGGCAAATGCAGAAACAGAAGCAGAAAACACGAGTGCCCAAGCAGGTTCTGAAAAACCTGCTGCTGATGATGTCGTCGACGCTGATTTTGAAGATGTCAACCAAAACGATAAGAAATAAAACTGTTTTTTGGCAGGTTATTTCTGAAGTAAAATACGTTTCAACGGTTAACGTGTTTTAAAATTAACTGAGCCCGTCTTCCATTGATGAAGGCGGGCTGATTTATTATTCTAATTATAGACGGTTCGAGAATATTGATGTCTAAACGTGATTATTATGAAATTTTAGAGGTTAGTCGTAACGCCACCAGCGCAGAAATCAAAAAAGCTTATCGTTTAAAAGCAATGCAGTTTCATCCTGATCGAAATTCAAGTAATAAGGAAGCTGAAGCCAAATTTAAAGAAATTAACGAAGCTTACGATGTTTTGAAAGATGAACAAAAAAAAGCTGCTTATGATCGTTTTGGTCATGATGCCTTTAAAAATGGTGCTGCAGGGGCTAACGGATTTAGTGCTGGTGGATTCAGTGACATATTTGACATGTTCGGCGATATGATGGGAATGCGTCGAGGTGAAAGCCAACGGCGTTCGGGTGCAGACATACAAATTCAAGCTGAGATTTTATTAACCGAAGCGTTTTCCGGTGTCAAAAAGAAAGTTAAATTTCAGACTAAACGTCCTTGCAAAACATGTAATGGATCGGGATCTGCAGACAAAAGTCATGGCAGTCGAGTTTGTTCAGCGTGTCATGGCACAGGAAAAATTCGTTCTCAGCAAGGATTTTTTCTTGTAGAAAGACCTTGTCCAACTTGTCATGGTACTGGAAAAGTAATCAGCAATCCGTGTAAAAAATGTCATGGGACCGGTCTTGAAACGCAAGACAAGGAGCTTGAAATACAGATACCTGCTGGTATAGAAGATGGAACACGTATGCGTATTCCACATGAAGGTGAATTTGGTCCAAATGGTTTGCCTGCCGGGGATTTATATGTACATGTGTCTGTCTTACATCATGAGTTGTTTCAAAGAGATGGGGCAACTATTTTTTGCCGAATACCTCTTCGTATGACTCAGGCTACCCTCGGTACAGAAATTGAAGTTCCATTGATTGATGGTGGGAGAACAAAAGTAAAAATACCAACAGGGACACAATCGGGTAAGCAGTTTCGCTTGCGGGGAAAGGGATTTTCTGTTCTTCGATCCCCTGCTAGAGGTGATATGTACTTAGAAGTTAAAGTAGAGACACCTCAACATTTAACAAAACGTCAACGAGAACTTCTGGAGGAATTTGAATCAGAAGAGCAAGAAGGCCAAAATCGTGGTAGCCCAGAAACCTCAGGATTTTTTGCCAAGGTAAGAGATTTTTTTGAAGGAAAATCTTAATTGAATTTTTAAAGTAGAAAGTAGAGTAAATGAATTTATCCCCTTTGAGAATAGGAATTGCAGGTATTGCTGGTCGCGTTGGCCGTCTTTTGTGCGAAGAAATTTCGTCCACCCACGCAACGATTTCGGGGGGCACATCACTGTCCAAAGATCTGCTGAACTTAACTTGTCAAGTCCCCGTTTTTGACGAAATTGAAGCGTTAATTAATGTAAGTGATGTTATCATTGATTTTACAAATGCATCCATTACCGGTCGACATGCCAAGGCACTTCAAAATAGCCAAACCGCTTGGATACTTGGTACGACAGGAATATCGGATGAAGATCAAAATTTAATTGAAGAAACCTCAAAAACGATACCCATAGTACAAGCCGCCAATTTTTCTCCTGGAGTAGCGCTCATGATACGTTTAGCCAGTGAAATGGCTAAAGCATTACCTGCTGAAAATTACGATGTTGAAATTCTTGAGGCTCATCATCGGCAAAAAGTTGATGCCCCTTCAGGAACGGCTATAGCAATTGGCGAAGCGATTGCAAAAGGTAGGCAGGTTGATCTTAAACAAGTACAAGAAGTAGGACGTTATGGAGTAACGGGAGCTCGCAAAAAAAATGCGATCGGCTTTGCTTCTTTACGTGGTGGCCAGATTGTAGGCGAACACAGTGCATTTTTTATTTCTGATGTTGAAGAGATTTCTTTAACTCATAAAGCTTTCGATAGACGTATTTTTGCCAGAGGGGCCGTGCGCTCAGCATTTTGGAGTGTGGATAAGCCTGCAGGATTATATGGACTGTCGCATGTGCTTGGATTAGACTCCATTTAATTTTTGAAATTAAGTCTTGACGTATGAATCTTAAAGAGGTTTGTTTACATATTCATATTTTTTCACTTTTAGGATGAGATAGCAAAAAATTTATGCGAAATAACAGCGATTTTCTGTTCGCTTCTGAATCAGTATCTGAGGGTCATCCCGATAAAGTTGCTGATTGCATTAGCGACACCGTATTAGATACTTACCTAGCAGCAGATCCAGAAGCTCGTGTGGCTTGTGAGACAATGGTTACGACCAATCAAATTATCTTGGCAGGTGAAGTTCGAGGCCCTGAAAGCATTACTAAAGAATTACTGATAGAAAAAGCGAGAGAAACAGTTAAAGAAATTGGATACGACCAAGAGGGATTTTCTTGGAAAAATGCAAAATCTTTAAATTTTATGCATTCTCAATCGGTGAATATTGCTGTGGGTGTTGATGGTGGTTTAGGGAAAGACGAAGGGGCAGGTGATCAAGGGATTATGTTTGGTTATGCTACTTCTGAAACAGAAAGCTTAATGCCAGCGCCCATCTACTATGCCCATAAAATTCTTAAAAATCTTAATGATTTACGCAAGTCAGGGGATATAAAAGGCAAAGGGTTTCTTCCCGATGCTAAAAGTCAAGTTACGTTGCGCTACGTTCAAGGGAAACCTATAGAAGCGACGTCTATTGTGTTGTCTACTCAACATGAAGAATGGATGAGTCAAAAAGAGATTAAAGAAATTCTTGGAGAACTGGTTACGAACACGTTGCCACAAGGATGGATGTGTCCAGAGCAAGAATTTTACGTTAATCCAACAGGCATTTTCATTATTGGTGGTCCTGATGGGGATTGCGGGTTAACCGGTCGTAAAATTATTGTTGATACGTATGGCGGTGCAGCCCCGCATGGTGGTGGTGCTTTTTCTGGTAAAGATCCAACAAAAGTTGACCGTTCTGCTGCCTATGCTTGCCGTTATCTTGCCAAAAATATTGTGGCCGCCGGTTTGGCAGATTCGTGCACGCTACAAATTTCGTATGCAATTGGTGTTTCTCATCCATTATCGGTTTACGTTGACCTACATGATACTGGCAAAGATGTGAATGAAAAGGAGCTGGAAAAGGTATTACGTGAAATTATGGATCTTAGCCCAAAAGGGATACGTAAACATTTGCGTTTAAATCGGCCGATTTATAAAGAAACAGCGGCGTATGGTCATTTTGGACGCCAGCCAGACGTTGTTAAAGACAATTTTACCTGGGAGCAGACGGATTTAGTGGATACGTTACGTCTCGCTTTTAAACGTTAAGTAATGGCAAATGTTGCTTGTAGAGAAAAAGGAGATTCAGATAACTATGAGTCTTCTCTTACTCTAAAAAATAACTTTTTTAAAGAACGTCTGTATGGGCGAAAAAAAGGACATGCTTTTAGTCGCCGACAAACCCAATTAATGAACGAATTTTTACCTAAAATTCAGTTTTCATCTTCTAGTTTTACCAATCCCAATTTGGCCTTCGGTAAAAAACCTGAACAATTGTGGTTAGAAATAGGTTTCGGTAACGGTGAGCATAGCTTAGAACGCCATAAGCGTAATCCTGAAGTAGGTTACATCGCTTGTGAAGTATTTGAAAATGGTATTTGTTCCTTACTTTCAAATTTAGTTAAAGAATATGCTATAAATGCGTTGGATTTCGTTCCTGATATGATCCGTATTTGGAACAAAGATGCTCGTGTGTTGCTTAAGCATCTACCTCCTCAATCTATAGATAAATTGTTTTTGCTTTTTCCAGATCCATGGCCTAAGGCCAGGCACGTTAAAAGACGTTTTGTACATCCAAAAAGATTAGCTTTGGTACATAATTTACTTAAAAAATCGGGACAATGGTACATTGCGAGTGACGATCCCACGTATCAGGAATGGGTAAGAGAAACAATGGATCGTCAATTGTTTTTTCGAAAAATATTAGAAACGCAGGAAAGACCGCATGATTGGCCTTCTACGCGTTATGAGCAAAAAGCTTATCTTAATAATAGAGAGCCTATTTTTTGGATATTTGAAAAAATTATTTAATGTAGTCTGAATTAGGCGCATTGGCTTCACGGTTTGCTTCTTGTTGCGCATGTGCTATAAGTTTTGCCTCATTTTTGTGTATAAGCCACGCACAAATAATGATAAAAGTTAACCCTACCCCTCCTAAGATAAGCCCGACTGTACCCTCTAATTTTAAAATTTGTTTTCCTAAAAAATAGGCGACATAACTGTATCCGCCAGCCCAGAATAAGCCTCCTAGAGCATTGTAAAATAAAAAATATTTCCAAGGCATACGGTTCGCACCAGCCAATAAAGCAGTGAATAAGCGTAAAAAAACTATGAATCTTCCAAAAAATACAACTTTTCCGCCATGATGACGAAACAAATATTGACCCAATAAAATGCGATCAGTGGTTAGTTTAAATTTTGGACCATATTTTATTAATATACGATACCCTACGTTATTGCCGATAATATAACCAAAATTATCACCGATGATGGCTCCTAAAATAGCAGCAAAAGCAACAAGATGTATATCTAAGCCACTATGGGATGAGGCTGCATAAATAGAAGTGGCTACCAGTAAAGTTTCAGCGGGAAGAAGAACTCCCATGCTCTCTAACATAATAATTAAGAATATTATAAAATATCCGTAATAACTATAACTTTGTATGAGATTTATGAAATGTTCTAGCAGTTTCTTAGATCCATTTTTAAAATAGTTGTTGTCTTGTTCTATCTTTTATCTGGTTTTTCTCAAGAACAGAAGCCTTCTTCAGAATAAAACTTCATTATTTGAGGTTTTGAAGGAATATTATGTTAAAAAAGTGTTGTGTAAATATGAAGTTTTATCTTTTATTACGACAGGAGAGTTAAAAACAATTTAATATTGACTGAATTGCAAGGAAATAGAGGCTTTGTGTATTAGTTCGGAAAATATTTGGAAAAAAATAAAAATATTTCATCATATTAAATCATATTCGAAGGGCTCAATGATATTGTTCCTACTTTTCAGTAGATAATTGTATACATAAATTATGGACGGAAATCTTATAAAATTAGTCATAAATATGTTGTCTAGTGATCAAGCTCACCATCTTTTTATGGTTCGCTAGGCAATTGGCGTAGTAATAAACAAATAATGTTATAAAGCCATGATTTTTGTCTTCAGAAATGTAATCAACATAAGGCGAAAAGTAGTATCATATTTTTGATAGAAAAATTTTTTAAAACATAGAGTTGTAAAGAGATAATTCTTTATAGTCATCCTCAGAGCATTAAAGGAGAATATATTATTGATTTGGGTAGGGTGGGATCAATTTTTAAGTTCTAGAAGTTGACATAAATTGGCCATGATAAAATTTGGTTTCTTTTCAGACTTTTCCAAGAAAATAATAGTAGGTTTGAATAAAAAATATCGTTGATGGAAGACGATTGCACTCCAGCTAAAATGTATCGATATGGTTAGATAGAAGTAGTTTTGGGAAACTGTAGAAAACACATTATTTATTTCAACCAATACGTTTTGTAGAAATGTTAATTTTGGCGTCAAGGTAAGCGTGTTTTCGTGGATATTTGGTCAGCAATTATTAGCATAAAGTTGTCAAAGAAAGTTTATTACGAGAAAGAATAAATAAAAGTATTGCCAAGATTGATAAGTAATCAATTTTCAAAATTATGATGTTGAACGTTATTATTGTTCATATGAGTTTTACGATATAAGGTCCATTCTTCGATGATTTGTCCATTGGGTAAAAGACAGTTGGAATATTCTCCTTCGGAATTGTGCATTGGAATGAGTTGGCCGTTTATTTGTTCGCAATATACAGCAGCGGGATTGGCCAGCCCGATAAGTTTTCGTGTTGGTTTTTTTGGAGCATGGCAAGCTGTTATAAGGCAAAAAAAACCTAAAACGTATAGACGGGAAGGTATTATTCTCATCTTGTCGTTTTTATTATAATGTAAACTATGTCTATTAATCGGGTACACATTTGCGTTTTTCATATTGTCCATACAAATAATAATGCGTTACAGGATCAACTCCTGCCGCTTTCACATCTGGATAAGTGGTTAAATAAAACGATTTGTCGAAATCCTCTAATATTTTCCATTGAGGTATCTTGGTAACATGGGATTTGTTTTTTAATTCGTCCAAAAATTCTATTTTTTGTTCTTCTGTAAACCAAGGTAGGCGAAAAAGGGGATCATTAGCAAGTTCGTGCAAGATAGGTTCATTGCGATTGGCCTCTTCTACACTTCCACAGGAGGGCACGGCTGTCAACGATAAACCGCTGTTCATTGTTGCAAAGAGTAAAGTCTGATCTTTTTTAAGAATACCCCCATATCCTGCTTTGACAAAGCGTGAGGAATAGTCCGTATGTTCGTGTCCATAACGATCAAAGCGATTGTCCATATAGCCAACGAGAGGAAAAACTTCGCGGCTTATGGCAATACTCGATCTTGCACATATAGGCAGTATGGCAGGATCCGTCGCTGTATTATTTCCAAAAATTTTTTGTTCATCCCATTGCTTAGGCGCATAAGATATATATCCGTGAAGTTGAGCCCCTTTGCCCCATTCAACATCCCACCCATACATCGTGGGATAAATATCGTCATCCAGTAAAAGAAATGCTTCTGATTGCGTATAATTTGCTAAGTAATAAAGACCTCGATTTTTATTCCAGGCAATCCCTTTGTTTGCACCTGAAATGTGGGGAATATTATGTTTTTTTAATTGTTCGAGCGTGTTATCGGTCGAACCGTCATCACAGACAACGAGAACGTAATCGCTCAAAGAGAATTTATTAATCAGTTGTATTTGTTCAAAGACAGTGTCCGTACGATTAAAAGTTGTAATAGCAATACCTAATTTCACCATAAGTAATCATCCTACTAAATTAAGCTTAATTTAGGCATAAAAAACTATTTCATAACGCCGTTAGCTAATGAAAAAATTATGATTTGATTAAAAAGGCAGAAATTTGAGTAAAAAATTATAATTAATTTTAGAGGTTCTTAACTTAATTTAACAGTAATGTTTTGAATGTTTATGTGCAAGTCTAATATGAAATTAATTAGGAATGTAATTCAGATTCGATAATGATAGGCTCCACTTCACTTATTGTAACTGTTCCAGGTCTTGGCTGCTCTACTTTAATAAATAAAGTGAGTGTAGCCGCGATAAGATATAAAATAATATAGGTCCATACTGCCCCAATAATACCAAACAGGGGAACCATAAGGGCGGCTATACCCGGTCCAACAAAGTTACTTAATCCTGCCGAAAGATTATAAATAGAGATAGCTGCCCCTTTGTGATTGGGTTCCAAGGTTGCAAAAACCGCGGTCATAGGAACAAACGCTGCAACGGTAATACCAAATATGACGGCGGGGATCATTGTGAGCATTAAATTATGGCCAAAAATTATGGGTATATAATAAAATAAAGAACAAGCTAGTGCGCCTCCGACACAACCAAACCAACGGGCTTGACGTAACCAGCCGATGTATTCTCCCAATATCCCCCACATAACGTTGGTAAAAATTGTAACGAACATAAAAACCGTCCATATGTACTGCCATTCGCTTTTCGAAAAGCCTAAACCGTGATCGTTAACGGTTTTTCCGACTAAAAGCCAAGGCATAATAACGGCAAATCCGAATATTGGTGTTGTATTCGCAATCCTAACAACTGCAGACATAAAAACATGTTTATTCGAAAATAAAATCGTAACGGCACGGGATAACTCTTTTGTTTTTTCTTTAAAGGGGAGATTAGCTTTGGAACGATCGGCTTTGGCGTGTCTTAAGGCAATTGAGGCAATAATTCCACCCGCAATTACCCAGGCTAATGACATCCACAACGTATGGTATTCGCCAATAATGGGATTGACAATTCCAGGCAAAAACCCTCCTATAACGCCAAATCCAATAGAATAAGCGGCCCAAAACAAACCCATTGCCGTGGATACTTTACTTTTTGGGACATTTTGAACGATAAGAATAACAAAAGAATAAAGAAATAAAGGATATCCTAATCCACGTATGCCATAAAATAAGAGCATTAGAGGATAGTTGTGAAACCCTATTCCAAAAACCATAAAGAGAATATGCATAGCGGACCAATTTAGGAAACCAAAACACATTGCTTTCTGCGGGGTGATGATTTCAGCGACAACGCCCGAACACCATGCTGCAACTGCGACCAATAGACCGTAAACGGTGAAGGTTAATGACGATTGCGTTTGTGAAAAGCCAATATCCGTTAAATATTTTGATAAAAAGGCGGCTTCAAATCCATCACCTGCCATAAACATAGCAATAGCGATATAGCCCCAGATTAAAGGAACAGGCAGTCCAAATATTTGTTTTGGTTCGTTCACAGAAATTATCCTCGAATTTAGCTCTTACGTAAATAGAGGAAATAATTAAACTTAATTTAAGAGCAATTATTTTTTCATGGAGAAAGTCGTGCAATCAAAGATAGGTAAATTTTGATAAAGAGTTTGTATAAATGTCAATTTATATTTGCAATATAGTAGAACTTACAATTTTCAATTTTTAATATAACTAAGCAAATCAAATATTTGTGAATTTTTTTCTACTCATAATTTGTTAGGATAAGTTGTGTAGATTTAATTTAATTGCAAAATAACGGATGTAAATAATGAGATTAGAAAATAAGACTGCCATTGTTACCGGCGCAGGCAGTGGAATTAGTGAAGAGGTCGCTAAAACTTATCTTAAAGAGGGAGCAAATTGCGTACTGGTAGATTTGAAAAATTTAGATGAACAATTTGCACCGTTAGCAGAAAAATACAAGAATAAAATCGCGGTTGTTCGTGCCGATATCAGCAAAAAAGACGATATCGCCCATGTCGTAGAAACGGCGGTAAACAAGTTTAATCAAGTTGATATTTTGTTTAATGGTGCGGGTATTTTTGATATGCGCTCTATTTTAGAGGAATCATGGGAAGTGTTTGATCGTTTGTTTACAGTCAATGTAAAAGGCACATTTTTTTTAATGCAAGCCGTAGCTCAGCAAATGGTCAAGCAAGGTAAGGGTGGAAAAATTATCAACGTATCTTCGCAAGCGGGAAGAAGAGGTGAAGCGCTCGTTTCTCACTATTGTGCGACGAAGGCCGCTGTTATCAGTTATACTCAATCTGCTGCGTTAGCGCTTGCGTCTTATCATATTAATGTAAACGCTATTGTTCCTGGTGTTATTGATACGCCTATGTGGGACCAAGTTGATGCTTTGTTTGCGCGTTATGAAAATCGTCCTTTAGGCGAAAAGAAAAAGTTGGTGGGTGAAGCGGTACCCTTAGGACGTATGGGACTTCCTTCTGATTTTTCTGGTGCAGCTGTTTTTTTTGCATCTTCGGAATCAGATTATATCACCGCTCAGGCTTTGAATGTTGATGGCGGCAATTGGATGAGTTAAGTATGGTTGATATTGTTGTTGCGGGTGAGCTTATCACTGAATTCGTTGCTGTTGATAAAGGGCAAAGCTTTGCTGTACCAGGTAGTTTCAAAGGGCCTTTCCCTAGTGGTGCGCCGGCTATTTTTGCTGATCAAGCGGCTCAAATGGGTGTATCAGTATCCTATATTGGATGCGTTGGAAACGACGCTTTTGGTGAGGCTATTGTAGAACGCTTAAAAAATCATAATGTTAATGTTGAACATATTCGATACTCAAATAGGCCTACAGCCTTAGCGTTTGTTGCGTATAAAGAAGATGGAAGTAGGCAGTTTGTTTACAGTATAGAGGGCAGTGCGACGTCTACACTGGGTCCTAGTGATGTAGACGCTTCTATTTTTTCGGGGTGTCGTTACCTTCACGTTATGGGTTCAAGCCTGAATAACGAAAGTTCTATAGCAACCATACGCAAGGCAATGCTTGAAGCACAAAAAGTAGGGGCTAAAATTTCATTTGATCCTAATATTCGACAAGAAATGCTTTCTTTTGCGCCCATGCACGTTGCTTTAAATGAAGTTTTAGAGCAATGCCATTTATTTTTACCTAGTGAAGCAGATTTAGCTTTCTTTTGTGGCAATCAATCGACTGAAAAATCAATTCATTCTTTGCTACATTCAAAAGCAAATCTCGAGCGTATTGTGTTAAAATTGGGTGATAAAGGCAGTGTTTATTTTGATAAAGATAAAACATGGTCAGCCCCTAGTTTTAACGTAACAGAAATTGACCCCACAGGGGCTGGCGATTGTTTTGGGGGTACTTTGGTTGCTTGTTTGGTAAAGAATGAACCTATAGAAAAAGCATTACGTTATGCAAATGCAGCAGGAGCAATGGCTGTTTCGAAAATTGGTCCTATGGAAGGAAACAGTTCGTATAATGAAATAAAAAATTTCATAAATCAATAATAAAAAACTGGAGTAGATAAATTACAATGATGCAGCCGATTGGGATAGCTAATACTCTTTTACTTTCTATTGTTAAAGAAAATCGTGAAGGTCATGCTTGCGGTATATACTCAGTTTGTAGTGCTCACCCTTTAGTTATTGAGGCGGCCTTAGAGTATGCAAAACATGCAAACTCTCCTTTGTTAATTGAAGCAACCTGCAATCAAGTTAATCATCTTGGCGGTTACACCGGTATGAAGCCTCAAGATTATTATCAATACGTTGTTGGTATGGCTAAAAGCAAAAATTTCCCTATGGATAAACTTATTTTAGGAGGAGATCATCTTGGCCCTAACCCTTGGCGGCATTTGCCCGTCAAAGAGGCTATGGAGCAGGCAAAAAAAATGGTCGTTGCATATGTTGAGGCTGGGTTTTCTAAAATTCATCTGGATGCAAGTATGTCTTGCTTAGGAGATCAGGAACCGTTGACCGATGAAACGATTGCCGATCGCGCTGCGGAATTGTGTAAAGTGGCTGAAGAGGCTGCCTTAAAAGTAGGATCCAGTCCTCTTTATATTATTGGGACAGAAGTTCCTGTTCCAGGTGGGGAAGTTAGCCGTGGAGAGAAGACATCATTAAAAGACCGAATTGTGGTAACACAAAAAGATGCTGTAAAAAAAACACTGAGTGCTCATTGCTCTGCATTCGAGAAATATGGATTAAAACAGGCTTGGAACAGAACCATAGGGATCGTTACGCAGCCAGGTGTTGATTTTGATGACCAACATGTGCTGGATTATAGTCCGCAAAAAGCCAGTCAACTTTCTTCGTGCATATTGACGGTTCCTCGTTTTGTTTTTGAAGCGCATTCAACGGACTATCAAACGCAAACCTCTTTGAGTTGTTTGGTCAAAGATCATTTTGCTATATTGAAGGTAGGGCCAGAATTAACGTTTGCATTTCGTGAAGCCTTATTTTCATTAAGTTATATAGAAGATATTTTGTATGAACGGAAAGATCGGTCGCAGATTCGAGATGTAATTGAGACGGTTATGGTCCAGAATCCTCAATATTGGCAAGACTATTATAAGGGTGATAGTTCTGAGCAAAAAATAGCGCGTTTCTATAGTTATAGTGATCGAATTCGTTATTATTGGCCTGAGCCAAAAATTGTAAGCGCCTATAATTGTTTGATCAAAAATATAAGAAATAAGCTACCATCTGAAACGTTGCTTTCTCAGTTTCTTCCAGAAGTTTATCATGCTTGCCGAGCTGGACAACTTGAAAAAGACCCGGAAGTTTGGCTGAAATATAAGGTTGGTTTGGTTTTAAAAAAATATTCTAAAGCCTGTTCTTTGAATTAAATAAAAGAATGTTCGTCTTGAATTTAATTTATCCTTTGGTTTTCAAAACCCCAACGGTGAAGATTTGATTTTCTATTTATTAAGTTATAAAGATTTTTTTAATTTAAAAATATTTAACTTTATAAATTTTCAGCCTGTTTTATGCTGTAAGAACAGGCTGAATTTAGTTAAGTTTTATTGTTATATTGCTCTACCCATGTTTTTAAGCTGTCAATAGTACTACGCATACGTTCGATAAAATCGGGTTTGCCAGCGATTTCACCGAATAAGGTTTTGTCACCAGCAAATTCAGCCACAGGATCTTTTTTTTCGAAAAGCGCGTGCATGGTTTTTTCGTCTAGTATACCGTCTTGATATTGATAAGGCAGATTTCCTTTATGCCATTCTTCCATAAAAACGAAAAACAAAGCGGGCAACACAATCGTTGCGTTGGGTTCTTTGTGATCTTTATAGCATTCAATCAAAGTCGGAGAAATAAAACCAGGTATTTTTGATAGGCTATCTGCAGACACACGTTGGTTTGTATCTTTAATGTAAGGATTGCTAAAGCGGTCAATGACAACGTCACGATAATTTTCTAAATTAAGTGGGCTTGGCGTTAAGCAAGGAATAACATCCTGGGTAACATAATCCCAAACCATTTTTTTGATCTCTTTAACCTGGATTCCTTCATGTATAAATGATAATCCGATTAGCGTTCCCGCCCAAGCGACGCAACTATGACTGGCATTTAAGATACGGATTTTGGCTTCTTCCCAAGGTTGCACGGAACTAACCATTTCAACACCTACTTTTTCTAAGGCAGGTCTTCCGTTTATAAAGTGATCCTCAATCACCCATTGGATAAACGCTTCGCCCATAACCGGGGCACAATCATTTTCGCCAGTTTTTTCTAAGATACGTTTTGGTAGATCAGCAGGGGGTCTTGGCACAATACGATCCACCATATCGTTTGGGGACGTTGTATTTTTTTTTACCCACTCTATCAAATCATGGTCTTTATGTAATTCTAAAAATTGTAAAAAACCATGGCGGAAACGATCGCCATTATGTCTTAAATTATCGCAACTCAATAGGGTAACGGGTCTGCCGTTTTCTTTAATTCTTTCCTTAAGGATAACGCGTAATGCACCATAAATTGTACAAATTCTTCCTTCCAATTCTGCTTTGATATCAGCGCTTGAAGAATCTAACTCATGGTTTGTATCCAGATAATATCCGCCTTCTGTAACGGTAAAGGCAATCACTTTAGTTTCAGATTTTTTTCCCTGTTCAATTAAAGAACTCATTTTATCATCCCAGGGAAGAATCTTTTTAATAGAGGTAATTTTTTCGTACTGTCTTTCTCCTTGAGGAGTAACGGTTTCTAAAACAAACCCGTTTCTTTGTTTTGTTAAAGCGTTAAGCAAAGGAACAACGTCCTGGCGAACCCCACCTAGGGCAATATGCCACTGTTCTTGCGATATTTGATTTACCCTTTGTATATACCAGGCTTGATGCGCACGATGAAATGATCCTGCACCAATATGCATCCATACGTTAATCATTAATTTCATCTTTTCCAAAATTATTAACTGTTAAGAGTATAATTGCTATTTTTATAAGTGGTAAAAGCTATTCTAGAAGTCACGACATTTTTACTTTTAAGAGGTTATCATATTTAAATCGTGATGAAATATAGGTGATGTTTAATGTTAATCCTAACCTTGTTCAGCTATTTTTTCATTAAATTTATTTACTTTTTTATTTTTTTTTAAGTAGGAATAATTGAGGTGGCTATAGCTGTTATTGTTTTTGATGAGTTAATTAAAATGCAACTTAGAAACTGCATTAATCAACATATCGATAGAATATTAATAAATTTATAGAAATGTTTAGAGGAAAGTTTATTTTACTGAGTTTTTCTATTGGTACGGGTATAGTGGTTTATAAAGAATGTATTTAAAGAAATAATAAACTTAAATTTTAGAGCATGGATTTGTAATTTTACTAACCCTAATTCTATCGAGTTGGACTAAAAAAATAGTAATCTTCATCGTAATTTAACAATTAATTTGTCATATAACAATTTATTACAATTTCTCCTTACCTAAAAAAGAAAAACCTACTCATTTTTACAATTAAAAAAGTAGAGATTTTTTTTTGAAATTGAATAAATTACGATTATGAGCAAAAAAGAGGTTACACCAACAATTGGTGAAAATTTAAAAAGATACAGAAAAAGAATGGGTCTTAGTCAGACTGAACTTGCAAAACTTGTAAAAGAGATGACGGATGGGCGCTGTTCGCAACAAACTATTGGAAACATAGAAACGGGAAAAATACAAGAAAGTAAATTACTACCTTATATAGCATTCATTTTAGGAGTTAAATTAAGTGCTTTAAACCCAATTATCAAAGAAAACACAGACTTATTAGCCGTAGAAGAGAGAATATCTCCTTTGCTGAGGTCCTCAGTAAAAAATGTTTCCTCTAATTTTTTTCAATCTTCTTTTATCGACAATTTAGCTCCTCTGCGTGATGAAATACCGATTTATGAAACACTCGGTATGGCGCAGGAAGGGTTTCATATAACAGATACCCCTGTAGAATATATGCCCAGGCCACATGTGGTCAAACTCGAAAAAAATGCATTTGGGATTACAATAGGGATACGTAATTTAGAACCCGCTTTGAGAATCGGTGATGTAATTATTGTGCATCCTAGAAAAATCGTTAAACCTACAAAACTTTGTTTATTAGTTAATAACTCTGGTGAACGAAATGTGTATAATTTAGGAGAATTCGTTGATGAGAACCCATTAAACTGGATTATTAAGCAATATAATCCCTTTGAAAAAAAGATTTTGTCTAAAAGTGATTGGCAAAAATGTTACGCAATTGTTGCTAAATTTTTTTAATATTATTTTATTAAAACATTTAAATACGCATTATTGAGTTGACATAGGTCAAAAAAATGGTAATTTTATTTTTGGTAAGAAGTTAACCCATAACTTCTTATTTGTGCAAAGATTGCCCTTCTTATATCGATGATCTTAAGCATGAATTATCTGTGCTTTTTTCAATTGTAAAAACAGAATGAAGTTAAATTTCATTCTGTTTTTATTTATGGCATTTAAAAAAATGTAGATATTGATTAGGAATCGAAACATATCATTTTCTTGTGTAGATTCTGGGCATTGTATTGGTTTGCAGTGCTTCTAAGGATTAACAGATTATCAGTACATATTAATTATTTATCCAATTTTTTATATTATTAACGAAGAATTGTTGTATAACTTTAATCGCATTTAGAATAGTAAATCAAAACTTATACTATAATCGTGTTTAAATTGTTAACGATAGACCTTTAATAAATATTTTGTGTCGGAGACCCAATAAAAATTGGGAATAATTTTTAATGAATAAAAAACCATTCTATAGAGTACTTTATATTCAAGTTATTTTCGCCATTTTATTAGGAATTGCGTTGGGATACTTTTTCCCAAACATAGGTCTATCCTGTAAACCATTAGGGGACGGTTTTATTAAAATTGTTAAAATGATCATTGCTCCAGTTATTTTTTTGACAGTCGTTATCGGCATTGCTGGTATGAGCGATATGAAAAAAGTAGGCAGTGTTGTGGTGAAATCCATGGTTTATTTTTTTGTATTTTCAACGTTTGCTTTGATTATCGGTTTGCTCATTGGCAATATAGTTCGACCTGGTGAGGGATTAATTTTACATTCAACGAACATGCAACTTAATGATGTTGCAATTTATGTTAAGCAAGCTCAACAGAGTTCGATCGTTGATTTCTTTATGAATATTATTCCGGATACTGCGTTAAGTCCCATGGTAAATGGAAATATTTTACAAATTCTTTTTATTTCTATTATTTTTGGTATTTCAGTTTCATCCATTGGGGAAAAAGGGAAACCCCTACTAGAATTTTTACAAAATTTAGCTATACCTGTTTTCAAAATGATTGACATATTAATGCGTTTAGCCCCTATAGGTGCTTTTGGAGCAATGGCTTTTACCATAAATCGGTATGGAATCGGTTCTATGGAAAATTTAATAGTATTGATTGTCACGTTTTACTTAACTTCTCTTTTTTTTACTGTTGGAATATTGGGGATTGTTGCTAAATACAACGGGTTTTCTATTTTTAAATTAATGAATTACATTAAAAGTGAAATTCTTCTAGTCCTTGGCACTTCTTTTTCTGAAGCGGCATTACCTCTATTAATGGAAAAAATGGAAAGAGCTGGTTGTCAAAAGTCAGTTGTAGGTTTGGTTATACCTATTGGATATTCATTTAATTTAAGTGGTACCAATATTTATATGACGTTATGTGCTTTATTTGTTGCGCAGATTAGTCAAGTCCACCTATCTTTATCACAGCAATTAACCTTATTATTTGTTGCTGTATTGAGTTCTAAGGGGGCGGCTGGAGTAACGGGGGCAGGTTTCGTTACTCTAGCTGCAACTTTATCTGTTATTCCTACCATTCCTATTGGTGGTATGGCATTTATCTTGGGAATTGACAGAATAATGTCTGAATGTCGATCTGTGACTAATGTGATTGGAAACGCCTGCGCTAGTCTAGTCGTTGCGCGTTGGGAAAAAGCCTTAGATGTTCAGGAAATGAATAAAGCTTTTAAAGTTATTTCTTGATACATTCAAAGTTATTTATGGGTGATTAGGCATATGTAAGTTAAGGAAATGTTTAACTAATAATATTTATTAAAACGTGAAACTATCGATTAATAAGCACGTTTAATATACAATATTAAGGGAGTGTACTGAATTGTTTGTTGTAATACAGCGATACGATTTGCATGAAAATTTATTTAAAAATTAATTGAATACAATGCTATTCATGAGATGTACAATACGGGTCATAAAAAAATAATGCTGAATTTAATTGAAGATAAACCTAGCATGTATATTTCATTGGGTATCCTAAAATAAAAATTATTTTTTAGTTTAAAAGAAAAAAACAAATATCAAATAGATTATAACGAAAGTTAAGTAACTTAATTATACAAAGTTTGCGTTAAACTTAAAACGAACAAAACTTATCTGGATTTAATTGAGTTTGTAAAACCTGGATAGTAAAAGAATGGATTTTGTAATATTTTAAAATGTCCTATCTCACTCACGACTAAGCTCGTAATCCTTGGTGCTTTTGTATAGAATGCTTTAATTCTTTTAATTTTGGTTCTTTTTGTAATTCTTGATATGATTTTCCGTTCCAAATCCATATCGAATTACCGACCAGGAGATCGTGCATTGTTTTATGTGCTTTTTTTTGAATTTCAATATTGCCAGTAACGGAGTCAAGTATTTTTATCCATTTATTATTGTTTTTATAATAGGCGGTAGTTGTACAACCTCCTGACCCGCAAAGGCTGGAAGACTGCAATTGAATAAATAATACTTGTCGTATATTATTGTTGGCTGTCAGATTGGCCGTGCCAATTAAAATTAAAGGAATATCATTATGTTGTTCAGCGAAATCGAGGTCATGTTTGCTAAGTTCTAGTGCAACTTGATAGAGAGGATGGTTAGGTTGTGTAGTAAACACTATAGTATTTAAGTGGGTTTTGTTGTTAGAACGGTCAGAACCGTTGGCAATAGTGTTAGTTACAGATAAAAAATTGAAATTAATGATACTAACGATAGTAAAAAAAAGCGAGCGTTTAAAATATTTAAAATAGGCAAAACGCATAATAACCTCTTTTATACAAAAATTGACTTCTAATCACTTAAAAAATAATAAATATATCTTAAGTTCAAGGTTTTATTTATTTTTTAAGAGAAACAGTACCACAACGTTTTTTAACGTAATAAAATAATTTATTGATTATAACATATTATTTTAGTCTATTTTATACAGTTTG
>NZ_CAWUGZ010000081.1:0-4001 GCF_963921845.1 Commensalibacter sp. Nvir
GTATTTAAGTTAAACTAGATTTCTGTAGAAGATTCATCTTATCATGATTATTTTAATTTCTTTTAAAATTTGCCTTATAATTAAAATTTTGTTTAGAAGTTAAAATACTATTTTTTATTGAATTTTTTCACAGTGTGTTCAGTCTCATACATATATTGGTTTTAATTGTCTTCAAGACACTAGCAGGGCGCATTACCTTAGCAAATTTTCGTTTTGAAACAAATACAGTGTCTGATTGAGAAGCAATTTTTTCTTACAAATTTTTTTATTCATACTTGTTTTACCATTTAATTTGAGAACTTAATGCTTTTTATGTAATAGGTTTTGTTACGTTGCTTGTAATTATTTTGTCCTATTTTTAGGTTTGGTCCAAAATTAATGCATTCTAGGTAACAAAACTGCTTAAAATACTATTAAGATGGGTTTTGGTATTTAACAAATGTATTTTATAGAAACGATCATTTAGGAGTTAAACGGTGCAGATAAGAAAAAAAAACGGATGGGAAAGTCTATTTCGAAGGACAGCATGGGTTCATATAGGTTTAGCTGTTGGATTTGCATGTTTAACAAAACCAGCTTCAGCCAACGATAGAAAAGCTTTAATGCGTTTTCCTACACTGCACGATGATAACATTGTCTTTGTTGCTAGGGGTAATCTTTGGGAAGTTTCAACTAAAGGAGGGATAGCAAAACGTTTAACTTCCGACACGGGTGAAGACGTTATGCCCAGATACTCTCCTGACGGTAAATGGTTAGCTTTTACTGGAAGTTATCAGGGAAATAGAGATGTTTATGTCATGCCAGCGGATGGAGGAATGGCAAAAAGACTGACCTACCATTCTGACATTAATGAAACCGCGCCAGAGCGTTGGGGTCCAAACAATATGGTGGTGACTTGGACACCTGATTCCAAATCAATCGTTTTTTTATCCAGACGTAATGCATGGAACAGCTGGTTAACCACTCCGTTTACTATACCCCTTCAAGGTGGACTTGCTCACCCTCTACCTTTAGACCGTTCTGGTTTTTTGAGTTACAGCGCATCGGGGCATGATATTGCTTTTACGCGTATTTTTCGTGATTTTCGTACGTGGAAACGTTACGATGGTGGATTGGCGCAAGATATTTATCTTTATAATTTTGATACAAAATCTTTACAACAAATTACCCATTGGAAAGGTACGGATACACTTCCCATGTGGTTTCGAGATAAAATTTATTTTTTATCGGATCGTGATGTTAACAGGCGTCTAAATTTGTGGGTTTATAACAAAACAAGCGGTCAAAGTAAACAAGTTACGCATTTTACGGATTACGATATTGATTTCCCTTCTCTCGGGAATAAAGGAATTGTTTTTCAACAGGGAGGATCTCTTTATTTTTTAATGCTACCCTCCGAACAACTGTGTAAATTGTCCATTGATGTCCCTGATGATGGAACCAGAACCATGACCAAATATGTTGATGTTTCTGATTCTATTCGTAAGGCAGATGCCGGACAACAACCTGATTTCTCTATTTCTCCTAATGGTAAACGTGCCGCTTTTGCTTCAAGAGGTAATATTTTTACTGTGCCTATTGAGCACGGAGCTATAAGAAATTTAATTTGCGATAGTGATGTTGATGCGGATCATCCGGTTTGGTCGCCTGACGGGCAGTTTATTGCTTATACAACGGATCGAAATGGCGAACAAAACATCGCATTAAGAAATTCGCAAGGTGGAGAAGAAAGGTTAATTACGCACTTCAAATCAGGTTATTTTTATGCGCCACGTTTTTCATCAGATGGTCAATGGCTGGCTTTTGCTGATGGAGGACATAAGTTATGGATTGTTAACAAGTCGGGAAATGGGTTAAAACAGGTTGCTTTCGATCCTTATGCAGAGACTCAAGATTTCAGCTTTTCTCCTGATGGTCGTTGGTTGGTTTACAGTTTAACCCAATCAAACCAGCAACGTGCCCTTTGGGTGTACAATGTTGAAACAGGAAAGTCTGTTAAGTTAACGTCGGGCAGAAATACCGATTATCTTCCTGTATTTTCGCCTGATGGTAAATCGCTATTTTTTGTATCAAATCGTCACGAAAACGCTGTTTTTGCTGACAATGAAATGAATGCTATTTCTATCAAAAGCGCTGGTATTTATGTTGCAACGCTTGAATCAACTATGGGTTCCCCTTTTGCACCGCGTTCGGATGAAGGTCAAATTAAACAAGAAAAAAAAGCAGAGGAAAGTCCAGTACAAGCGGATGAAAAAAATTCTGATAAGGCCAAAATTCGTGTAAATATTGAGTCGGAGGGGTTTGAGGATCGTATCGTTCCTGTTCCAATAGCGGGAGGAAATATCTCAGACATGCAACTCGTGGGAGATAAAATTTATTATTTGTTAGCCACCCCTCAAACGTTATCGGGTACTTTTCCTCAAGAAAAACCTGCCCTTCATGTTTACGATTTAACAGAACGAAAAGATGCTGTTATTGAGAAAGATATTGATAGTTATAGTCTTTCTCGAGACGGAAAAAAAATTCTCTACAATCAAAAAGATTCTTGGATTATCAGCGATGCAAAAGAGAAGCATGAAGATGACAAAACATTAGATGTTTCTTCGATGTTAAGCCGGATTGATCCTCCTAAGGAATGGAGAGAAATGTTCGAAAACGCTTGGAGATTGCAAAGAGATTTATTTGTAAATGCTAAAATGAATGGACAAAATTGGCAGGAAATTCATGATAAATATGAAAATCTGATTCAGTTAGCAGGTTCTCGCTCAGATGTTAATTACGTTATCGGTCAGATGATCGCAGAAATAGGGAGCTCACATACCTATGTTGGGGGTGGCGACCAACAAGATAGCGTTAAACCCGTGCCAACTTTACTACTGGGTGTAGATTTTTCCTACGATCAAAAGAAACAGCGTTACGCTTTGGCTAAAATTTATCATGGAGATAACAGTCGTAAGCAATACCGTAGCCCTTTGTCAGAACCAGGATTGGCTATACATGAAGGTGATTTTTTACTTCGTGTTAACGGTGTGGAAGTCAAAGGTGATGGTGACCCTTATCAATATTTTGTCGGGTTATCCAATCCTATTAGTTTGACGTTTGAAGATAAACAGAGTGGAAAACATAAAACCGTTAGTGTAAATGCATTAAAAAATGAGCTGTCCGTTAGAGAGTTAGAGTGGATTGATCATAATCGTCGTCTCGTTGATCAGCTTTCGGGTGGGAAAATTGCCTATATTTATCTTTCAGACATGGAAGAATTAGGTATGCAACAATTTATAAGGCAGTTTTACTCTCAGTTAGATAAAAAGGCCTTGATTATTGACGATCGCTGGAATGGTGGTGGTTTCATTGACCAAATTCTTTTAGAACGATTACGCCGTATCTTAATTGGTATGACGACGAATAGAGAGAGCGAGATGGCAACTTTGCCTCAGCAGTTAATTTTAGGCCCTAAGGTAACGCTTATTAATGAATATTCCGCGTCAGATGGGGATATTTTCCCTTATTACTTTAGAAAGTATGGGTTAGGAAAATTAATTGGTAAACGGACATGGGGGGGTGTTAGAGGTATAAGAGGATATTGGCCCTTGAGAGATGGGGGTTACATTACTATTCCTGAAGAAAGTTTGTATGGACTTAAATCGGAGTGGATTATCGAAAATCGTGGCGTTCAACCTGATATTGAAGTTGATAATACCCCTGTTGAGTTACAAGAACATCATGACAAACAGTTGGAAACTGCAGTTTCTTACCTCATGAATCAACTTAAAAAGAACCCCGTTTCACTTCCTAAGCCACCCAGTTGGGATAATCCTTATCCTCAAACAGGAATGTTTTTTTCTAAAAACAATTAGTTTAATAAAAAATAATTTCATAAACGAAATATTTAAAGCTTCTAAAGCAACTTTAGGAGCTTTAAATTTATAGTTTGTAAAATCAAGCATAATGACATTGGAATAAAAAATATAATAGTCTATTAGTTGTTATACAGTTAGCTC
>NZ_CAWUGZ010000082.1:0-15099 GCF_963921845.1 Commensalibacter sp. Nvir
ACCTATTTTCTGACCATTTTTTAAATACCGATAACGATTGAATTAAGTAGAATATAGCCATAACATCCAACAAACGAAGCGGGGATAAATAGGCTTTTTCTGGCATAGGGATGGAAACAATTCTAAAATCGTTTAGCCCCCAAAACTGCCAGGGAAATGCTTCAAAAAAAGAAAAAATTAAATAAATTAAAGCGATGATTTGAACCGACCTTACCGCAGGAAAGCTGCCTTGATGTTGAGAGGCCCATCTTGCGCCATAAAAGCCTATGACAAATAAAAATTGCCATGCTAATGGATTAAAAAACCAACCGTCTGGATCAAGCCAATTAGGAAAATTAATACCGGGATTGATATTTACCGTCAGCCAAAGAATAAAACTAAGAAAAAAAGCTAACCAATATCGTAGGCGCATCAAAAAAATTAATACAGGAAAAGCCATTAATAATACAATATAAAGAGGCAAGATATTTAAATTACTGGGTAGGGCTTCCATAATAATCAAACGCCACAATACCCTAATAATCCCGTAACCGTGTGCAAGCTCTGGTTCCAGAAAATCAGCCGATAAAGTAAAAAATCGGCGCCACTGATAAATACTAAACAACGTCATCAAGACTAAACCCATTTGATACAAATAGATTTTCCAACAACGATGAACGATGCGTTTATAAACCTTCAGCATTCCATCTTGATTGACTTTTCTACCATAAGCCAGCCACGAGGCGTATCCTGCCAACAGAACAAAGATTTCGGCAGCATCGGCAAACCCTACGTTACGCATGGTAAAACGATTGAGTAGATCTTCTGGAATATGATCCACATACATCATAATTAAAGCCAGTCCTCTTAATGCATCAATGCGATGGTCTCGTGCGGTTTTAACTGTTTGCATGTTTAGCTTGGGATCCCTTTAGTACTTGGCTTTGATTCATCATAATTGTGTTTATCGATAACCATTCACACGGTTCAAAATTGTTATATACTTTCTTTTTAATTGCTCAACTAGGGAAACCGGTACTTTTTTTGCTTTTATTGGGAATGCGCATGACAAAACCACATTTCATTTTACCTCCTGCTGTTAAACATGCTCTTGCCGAACTTACGTTACCCTGGGAGAAAAATACGCTTTTTCTTGATTCCAACTGTATTGAAACCATTCAAATTGACGAAAAAAAAATTTCTATTACTTTGCACGTTTCTGATTTAGACCCCATACTCGTCGAACCATTTCGGGCTAAGGTTGAGGGTATACTTCAAAATTGTGACGGAATTGAGCAAGCACGGGTATTTATTAATACTGGAAATGAAAAATTGAAACGCCTTGTATTCCCTCCTAAACAACCTCAGCACACTCTAGGAAATCATTCCCCTGATTTATCGCCACTCCGTAGACCAAGCAACGATAAAACGGTTGAAATTAAAAAAACGTTAGAACATATAGGGTGTTGTATTGCAATAGCCTCAGGCAAAGGAGGAGTGGGCAAATCCTCCACAACCGTTAATTTAGCGGTTATGCTTGCCCATATGGGATTAACTGTTGGGATAATGGATGCAGACGTTTATGGTCCCTCTATACCACGTATGCTGGGTTTAGACGGTCCCGTAGAAGTAGTTCATCACAAATTGTCACCTATGAACGCATGGGGCGTTTCGGCAATGTCTGTGGGCATGCTGGTTAAAGACGAACAAGCGATGATTTGGCGGGGCCCTATGGTAGTCGGCGCTATCAAGCAGCTTTTAGCGGACGTGAGTTGGGGGAAACTTGACCTTTTGCTCATTGACACTCCACCAGGCACAGGGGATGTTCTTCTTACGTTAACACAAACTATTCATTTGGATGGAGCTATTATTATCTCTACCCCTCAAGACATTGCTCTTCTTGCTGCAAAAAGAGGTCTGTCCCTGTTTCAAAAAACAGCTGTACCTATTTTAGGAATTATCGAAAATATGGCTTATTTCGTTTGCCCAAAGTGCCATGAAAAAACTTATATTTTTGGTAAAGGAGGAGCACAAAAAGTGGCCGCTAATCTCGATCTACCCTTCTTAGGAGAAATCCCTCTTATGCCCAGTATAAGAGAAGGGAGTGATACAGGCAGACCCATTGATCCTCAGGATCATCGAAACCCCATAACCCATGCCTATAGAGAAATCGCTAATTCCCTTTTCCCTGTTATTCAACGTATGGACTGCAGGTCCAAACCCATTGATTAGCGTGTTTTTACTGTATTAAAAGGGGCAGGTCCAGCTAAATAAAAACAAACTTTATTTTTCGGCAAATATTTACACAACCACCCTTCTTTGCCTTTTTGGCCGAGCACGCCAAACTCAAAAATTAAACCACATACGATCATAATTACGCAGGCAATTAACCACTTTTTGAAAGGTTTAAGACTGTTAACTTCTTTGACCGAAAAGGGCTCCACAGGTTCAGAAAATTGGGAAGGATGGGTAAAAAAACCTTTCGCCAAAGATTCGTCTGAATGATCGGAGGATATTTTCGGAAGATCATATTCATAAGAATCCTTGAAATTGTCATCCTGGTCATGTTTTCTCATAATGAACGGTCTATGCTTTATGATTACTTAGAATCAGAAAGAAAAAAATTATTCACGGACGGACAATAGGGTTCTATTAACTCTATCATTTCCATCCATTCCCGTTTAGATAACCCGCTTTCTTTTTGATCAATTTTTTGTCCTTTGAGCATTTTCCCCAAAATCATCATCATGGATTGAGAAAACGTTACCGAATTTCTTCTGTAATCTTCAAAGGCTTCACAGGCTATAGGAACCCAAGAACGAACAGTTTCCAACATGGCTTCGGCATAAACCCTAATTTCATACTGTGCACGAGGATCAATTCTTAATTGCAAAAAATGAAAAAGATTATGAAGATTTATTTTCCAATACCACTGACTATAGGTATTTAAGGTTAAATTCATTCTAGCAAGTTCCCTGGCAAGCCCATACCCTCCCTCAGCAGCAGGTTTAAGCATTGTTTCATAGTTCTCATAACATCTTTGGGCATCGCCTCTTAATAATTCCATTACTTTAAGAGCTTGTTCAGAAGATAAACAGTCCCCTCTACCTTGATTATTTATCTTGCTTTGTTCCGCCAATGCCTCTGGAGTAGGTATATAAAATTCCTTTTCCATAATGGAGTAACGTGCAGAATATTCATTTACACTGGCAGTACGATGCCTAATCCATTGTCTAGCTACAAAAATAGGCAAACGTATATGGTATTTAATTTCACACATTTCAAAAGGAGTAGTGTGATGGTGGCGCATTAAATAACGTATTAATCCGCGATCTTCGGATACTTTTTTAGTCCCCGAACCATAGGAAACCCTTGCGGCTTGGACAATAGAGGAATCATTGCCCATATAATCAACGACCCTTACAAACCCATGATCCAAAACAGGTATTGGTTTAAAAATAAATTTTTCTAACTCTTTTGACACAGGCCGCTTTGTTTGCAAACATTGGTTATAACTTGCATCAATTTCTATTTGTTGTTCAGGATTCAGAGACATAATAATTTACTGGGCTCCTCAAATTGGTACCATTTAAATACAGTATTATCTAAATACAGTATTATACGCATACGTATTTTTAATAAATGAAATTAATAGATAGCACTTTATTTTTTAAAATCTTAGCTATAAAAGCCATACTCAAATATTCAGTAACAATTTTGCATTATTCAACAAAAACCCAAAAATATCTATACCAATTACATTTAGACGTTAAAATTGCTTTATAAAGAGTATTTATCAAATAACGTTATAATTGTTTAAAACGTGAATTCCACCTAAATTAAACACTATACTTAGGAGCCTCCTTGATTCTTACACTTTTTCATAGTGCTTCTAATCGATTGTATACCTGGATAAAAATAATTTGATACTTCCTTAGAGGTTCGAAGAAAATCATATCTTGGTAACAATAAATATTTATTGATCCGTCTATAAGAATCTTTTTCATTTGCATAAGGTGTATCTTGTAAGGAAAGCGGTTGAGCGTTTAATTGTTGAGTATAATAATTTAAAATACTGGTTAACGTCATATCCATAACGAGGCATTGATCCAAAAGGCTGCTATTGCTTTCAGCCGTTCGATAACAAGATTTAATACTTTCAATAAAACTATTGAGCCGATTTTCGCTCTTACAAATGACCAAAACGTATTTTTTTTCTACTTCCCGCAAAGTTGTCGAAGGAATTATTTTATCTGAATTGGCCAAAACAACAGGTTTAAGCAATAAAAAAAATAAAATTACCCACAATACCGTCTTGTTTTTCATAAGCATAAGCTTTCAGCCCAATCAAATTATTTACTAAATATAACAAGTTACTTTTATTTAATCAAATAAAATCCTCTTTTATTATAATAAATACTTGGTATTATTTTTATTTTAATTGTTTTTCTAATTATATATTTTAATAATACGAGTTGTTTACAAAAACCCAACGAGAAGAAATGCTTTAGTATAATTGCACTGGGTTACGCTTTCTATTCGATAAGCGTAAATATTTAGCATTCCCTCTTTTCTTCTCTTTTATTTATCATTATATTAATAGTGTTGCTCTGCAACTACGGCAATAAACGGTATATGTAATAAGCGTAGTGGACCCGGGGGCGGTACCCGGCGTCTCCACCAATATGGGGACGAAATAGGATCGACACGCGTGGTAAAGATATATCTTTTGCTCGGTATTGTACCACCGTTATCGGGCTTATTTTACAAATGCCAACGATAATTTCGAGGCACTCGCTGTCGCAGCTTAGTAAGCTGAAACGATAAGCGCGGCTTGAGAGGCGCCGGGCAACAGAAGCCTCTCACTACAAAACAACCGGACAGAGACGGATAAACTTATGAGTGATGCAAACGATTCAAACAACGACGATTTTGACGGCAATCCACCCTCTGCTCTTATCCCTTATCAAGAATGGATTGAAAGCGCGCATAGGCAAGTTATGCTTAAGGCTTTACACTATATTTTAGAAAAAGGGTTACCGGGAAAACATAGCTTTTATATAACTTTTGATACGACTTATCCTGGCGTTATCATGCCTGATCGGCTCAAAACTCAATATCCCTCTACCATGACAATTGTTTTGCAGCATCAATTTTGGGATTTAGCCATTGATGAACCTCAACAAATTTTGACCCTTGGTTTATCGTTTGGAGGCATACCCTCCAAGTTATCTATCCCTTTGGGTTCTATTACAACATTTATTGATCCAGAAGCAAAATTGTCTTTAGTTTTTCAAGTCCTACCAACTCCCACTTTACCTATTTCAACAGCAGAAGTGAAAGAAAACACACGTGAAGAATTAAAGTCAAAAAAAATAGAAGAAAATGAGCCCCAAATCATTCGCCTTGATCAATTTAGAAAGAAATAAACAAGATTTTAAAGTTTTTTTAAATTAAATACTTAATTTTTTACTGAATATAATCCTAAAAAATTACATAATTGACTTTATTTTCTTTTCTAAGAGTGACAAGCTATACTTCGCCATTCAATTAATTACACATTGCAATTCATGCGGTGTTCACCATTGATTGCATCGTGCTTGAATTATATCGTTTGGTAAGTTGTGTTCACTTTTTAATGGAAAAAGGAATCTCAATGTCAACCCAAATTCTAGTTTTATATTATTCTGCGTACGGACATATTGAAACCATGGCGTATGCTATTGCAGAAGGGGCAAAGCAAACAGGAGCCAACGTTCAAGTAAAACGTGTACCTGAAACCGTACCGCAAGAGGTCGCAAAACAAAATGGCTTTAAACTCAATCAAGTTGCCCCGATCGCCGATCCAAAAGAACTAGCAAATTATGATGCCATTGTTCTAGGCACGGGAACTCGATTTGGTCGTATTTCCACTCAGATGGCAAATTTTCTTGATCGAACCGGTGGTTTATGGGCAAAAGGTTCCCTCATAGGCAAGGTAGGAGCCGTTTTCACTTGTAGTGGCACGCAACATGCTGGGCAAGAATTAACCAATTTGTGTCTTATCACCAATCTTTTACACTATGGCATGGTAATCGTAGGGTGTCCCTTTTCTTTTCATGGTTTATCTAAAATTGATGAAGTAACCGGAGGTACTCCTTATGGCGCATCGACTATTGCTGGACCGGATAATTCCAGACCTGTTTCCCAAAATGAAATAGAAGGTGGCGAATTTTTTGGCAATCATATTGCCCAAATTACTAATAAGCTCACACGTTTTTAAAAATTCGTTTAACTTTTGTTAACGTCATAGCACCTTATGAATGGCTTAACGTAGCATTTTTATAAGGTGTTTTTTAAAATAAATTTTCAATTGAAACCTTATAATGCCCAATCATACTTTGGCTTAAACTTTATTATATACGAATTTTTTAGCTAATTTATCCATTTTCTGATATGAACACATGGGTTTTATAAGAAACTTTTGAAACAACTGCTATAAGCTTATCCTTTATGAACATTTCGGATTTTGATTTTAACTTACCTCAGTCGAGCATAGCACAATACCCTGTCATTCCTAAAGATAACGCAAAACTATTGCGATTAGGCCAACACGGGACTATGCAAGATAAAATTATACGCAATCTGCCTCAGCTTCTCCGTGAAGGCGACCTCTTGATTGTCAACGATACCAAAGTGATTCCTGGTAAATTACTGGCTAAGAAAGGAAACGCAACGATAGGCGTTACTTTGGATCAACCCTTACCCAATGAACAGTGGCATGTGATCTTCAAAAACAGTAAACGTTTGAAAATTGGCGATCAACTCCACTTTCTTAATGGTAAAACGAAGGCCTATGTTACATATCTTGAACAAGATGGCAGTGGCGCTCTAAAATTCAATATTGAGGGTAAAGAATTTGATTATTGGCTTCAGCAAGAAGGAAAACTGGCTCTTCCTCCTTATATTATAAGGAAAAACGGTCCCTCAGAAGAGGATTGTATCAATTATCATACGATTTTTTCCCACCATCCTGGTGCTGTGGCGGCCCCAACGGCTGGACTTCATTTCACCGAAGAACTGCTTTCCAATTTGCATGAAAAAGGAATTGAGCGTTTGTCCGTCACCCTACACGTAGGCGCAGGAACATTTTTACCCATTAAAACCCTCGATCCATCACAACATCATATGCATTCCGAATTTGGCAACTTGTCTTCTGAAGTTGCTGATAAAATTAATAACGCTAAAAAAGAAGGGCGACGCATTATTTCTGTCGGCACCACAACGCTTAGGCTTTTGGAAAGTGCCGCCGACGCAAACGGAATTTTACATCCTTTCCATCAATCCACTTCTATTTTTATCACCCCAGGCTTCCCATTCAAAATTGTTGACGTACTGATGACGAATTTTCATCTTCCACGATCGACGCTGTATATGCTTGTTTGCGCCTTTGCAGGCACAGAAATTATGAAAAATGCCTATCGACACGCAATTGAAAACCACTATCGCTTTTATTCTTATGGTGATGCGTGTCTTATTGACCGATTGCAATAGGTTAGGTATGACGCTGTTACGATAGGATAATCCAATTATGCCATTAACTCTGCGTTTAAATTTACAATCCAATGAAATATTTTTACCGCTAACTGTAAAGCAGCCATGAACCACACACCCTTCGAATGGAAATTAGAGAACAAAAGCGATAAAGCGCGTGCAGGTACCTTACACACTGCACATGGAACGGTGCTGACCCCGACTTTTATGCCTGTAGGAACGGGGGGAACTGTCAAAGCGATGACCATGGATTCAGTACGTTCAACGGGGGCCGGTATCGTTTTAGGCAATACCTATCATCTTATGCTAAGACCAGGTGCTGAGCTTGTCCACGAGTTAGGAGGGTTGCACCGATTTATGGACTGGTCTGGCCCTATATTAACTGACTCGGGTGGTTTTCAGGTGATGTCTCTGGGGTCTCTGAGAAAGCTCGATAAAGATGGGGTCACGTTTCGGTCCCACATTGATGGCTCTGTGCATCGACTAAATCCTGAAATTTCGACTGAAATACAGTATCTTTTGGATGCAACCATAAGTATGTGCTTTGACGAATGTCCAGCTTTGCCCGCAAGTTATGAGTCTTTAGCCAACTCCATGCGGCTCTCGATGCGTTGGGCTGAACGATCACGAAATCATTTTAAAAAAAGAGCCGGTTATGGTCAGTTTGGTATTATCCAAGGGGGCATTGAACCTGACCTTCGTTTTGAAAGCGTTGAAGCATTAAAATCTATAGGCTTCGAAGGATACGCAATTGGAGGGTTGGCGGTTGGAGAACCTCAAGAGCATATGTTCAACACGTTGGATTTTCTCACCCCTCTCATGCCAGAAAATAAACCTCGGTACCTTATGGGCGTGGGAACACCTGAAGATCTATTAGGCTCTGTTGAACGAGGTATAGATATGTTCGATTGTGTTATGCCTACCCGTGCAGGTCGCACGGGTAGGGCTTATACCAGTCATGGTTTTTTAAATATGAAAAATGCCTGTCATACGCGTGACCAAAGCCCTATTGACCCAGAATGCCAATGTCCAGCTTGTAAAAATCATAGCAGAGCCTATATTCACCATCTTTTTAAAAGCAAAGAAATCTTAGGAGCAATGTTGCTGACTTGGCATAACCTAACGTATTACCAGCATTTGATGCGACAAATACGTCAAGCAATTGTCGCAAACACATTTAAACAATTTGCGCTAGATCAACGAAGAAAATGGGCAAAACAAACTTGCTCATCATCCTTAGATTAATTTACGTTTGATTTAAACGCGTAAAATTATTTAGCCATTATCGTTTTCGCTTTTCTTACAAGTTTCCACAACAAACGACGCACAATTCGCTTAGGTTGTCGTGACAAAATCAAATCAACTTTACTGTTTAATACGTTAAATCGATCATGCGCCCATCCCGCTCTTTCCTCTGACAAAATCAAATCTACTTTACTATTTAATACGTTAAATCGATCATGCGCCCATCCCTCTTTTTGCTGAGAAAATAAATGATCCAAATTTTGTTTAATGGTAATTAATTCTCTGCCAATCACTTCTTTACTTTGATCAAAAAGTAGAGATTCCAAATATCTATTGCGTGATAGTAAAGTATGGAGCAAACCTAAAGCGTAAGGAGTTTTATGTTCAGGATCCATATAAGGTCGATAGCTTCTAAAATTATTTTTATCTGCATTCCCGCTTAAAAACATGCCTTCATTTAGACAACGATAATAAAACAGCGACTCAGGAACCACTTGCAACTCGTATCCCTTAAGAACAGCTTTAGCAAAAAATTCCCAATCCTCATGACCCAATCCGTAATCTTCCGTAAATCCCCCAAGCTCATCAAACACTTTTTTTCGAATTAAAGCGTTGGCATCTCCAAAACAATTAAAAAAAGCCCCTATGTTCGGATCCCCTCCTAAAGGAAGCCAATAATACGGTTTAATACTGTTTGCTATAGGATAAAGTTCATCACAAAATACATGAGAGGGGGTTGTTAATATGTCCGCTTCAGTTTGCGTTGCTACTTTTGCAAATGTATCCAGTTCGTTAGGTTTTGCAACGTTATCATCATCCATAAACAAAAGATAATCGCCAGATGCATGGCGGGCGGCTAAATTACGGGCAGCCCCTAAATAATTGTTTGAACTTTTAATAATTTTCCAGTTTTTTTGTTGAAAGTAAGGACTTATCAATTCTATATATCGTTTTGATTCATCATCATCACTTCCATCATCGACCAATATCACCTCAAAATTATCATAAGTTTGTTCATCAAGGGAGAAAATTGCTTGTTGAAGTAATTTGGGTCGATTGTAATGAACCAAACACACACTGATTTTAGGGTTTTTTTCTAAATTTAAGCGTTTATCAACTTTTTCCTCAATCGTTTCCGAATTGTTGAGTACTGTAACCCATTGTTCATGAATAACAGAAGGGGGTTGCTTCAACTGACATGCAACGGTTCGTTGAATAATCCTTTTAGATAATGTTGTATACAACTCGATGGGATTAAGTTTAAATAATAATTCATCCACATGTTCGCTGGCAATAAGTTCAGCAATACCACCGGTACGTGAAGCAATAAAATTGATGTTTTCAATCAAACATTCATAAACGGTGTAAGGGGAATTTTCAACTAAAGACGGAATAATAGCTAATACATTGGGTCTTTTTAAATAATTATTTGCCTCAGTCCGATTCATATCAGAAAGAATTTTTATTTTTTTCAGCAAAGATGGGGTTGGTTGTTTTTCTGAAAAATTCGGTTGTTTAGCTATAGACAGATTTGGGGGATAATTCTCTGTTTTATCCCATTTTTCCAATATTTTATGTATTTTTTGGGAAATATACTCTTCTGAACTCATCCCATGAATTCGTACACTTTTACCTAGAAAAGTAATATATGATATAATTTTAAGTTGATCTGGAGTTAAATATTCAAGCGCTTTTAGAAAAACATCAAGTCCTTTACGCGTTTCCAATCGTCCAAAAAAAACAATTTCCGTTAAGTCATCCTCTGTTTTTTTAGATAACAGTTTTGTTTTCTCGTTCGAATGATTTTCTAGTAATAAACTTTTTTCTATAGAATAGGGTTCGCAATTTAGTAAAACGGAATGATTTTCCGGCAATTTCCATTTTTTTTCAATCATCCAATTTAATAAATATTGAGAAGGACTTATTATTTCGTTTGCTAATTCAACAGTCTTTTTCTCCATAAAATAAAGTTCAAGATTGTCTTGGCTATATGGCAGATTATAACTTCCTTCGTCCGCCCACAAAGTCGACCCGTGCGTATTAATGATAAATTTAGCGCGATCAAAAAATAACCCTTGATGCTGGGCTAATAAACTGTAATAGAGATCGGCACGCCATTCGCAGCCAATAATCACATCAAACCATGGATTTTTTTTTAACCACGTGTATACGCTGTAACTCCTTTGTCTAAAAAAAGGAGTAGCAGAAAACATTTCTTGTTCGAACGGCAAAACAATAAAATTTATGTCATTTTTTTTATAGATACTTTGCCAATAATTCAAAGATTTGTTTTTATCTTCAGAATTATCATTCGTATACAAAATTGTAACTTTGTGGCCTGCATTTACACATTGAAATGCTAACGCAGTAAAAGCAGTCCCAATCCCTCCATTTTTAATAGGTCCCTCTATATCAGGAGTAACGATTAAAATATTTTTCATTTATTTAAATTTTAATTATATAATTAACTATTCATTATCAATTGGTTTACTATAATGGTTTAAAAACAGTTTTAAAATAAGAACAAAAAGATAGTACAAATATGTTGTGTAATACCAATTTAATTGATTTGATGCATAAACTTCGTCTAAATTATCAGTTTATTTATAAATCAAATCCGGGCAATGCTGGCGATAGCGCTATTGCGGCTTCAACTTATGATTTTTTTAAAAAAAATTCTATAAATTATAAATTTTGGAATAATAATAACCACTATGATATCGCATCCTCTATTGCGATATATGCAGGCGGTGGTAATCTGATTGAAAAATTATATTCCGATTGTGCTAATTTTATTGAAAAAAATAGCAAACATTTCGCTAAAATAATTTTATTTCCTGCAACGATTAGAGGATACAAAGACCTTTTACTACGTCATAAAGCTAAACTCATTGTATGTTGTAGAGAACAAAAAAGCTTTGATTACCTTCGCAATCTTGATTTTACGGTTAATGAAAATGTCTTTTTAACACACGATATGGCTTTTACGTTGAATATCGACGATTACGTTCAATTAAAACCCCCTTTATTTGATACCGTTAGTTGCTTTAGAACCGATGATGAATCTTTAAAAAAACTTGTTCCACCTAACAATCATGACATATCGCTAAGCTGGAACGGTGATTTTTGGGATAATAGAGATTTAGCACATTTTTCAACCGCGTCGTTAATCAGTTTTTTACAACGGTACAAAAGTCTTGATACGGATCGACTTCATATTGCTATATTAGGGTCTTTAATTGGAATGAACGTACGGTTTTACCCTAATTCCTATTATAAAAATGAAGCTGTTTTTGATCACTCTATTTGTAATCAATTTCCCAATACTATTTTCATAAAATAATGGCAATAACGTTCAAATGTAATGTTGTTATCCATTGTATCTTATCTTTTAAAACAAACTATTTTTTTGAGTTAACTCCTTAAACTCGCTGTGTACTACTTTATTTTAGCCAAAAAATAATTTAGTACCTGTGTATTGTTGGTTAATTCAGGATGAAACGCGCAAGCCAGCATATTTCCTTGCTCAACCATAACAATTTTGTTGTCAAACTGGGCAAGGATCTCAACATCCGCCCCTGCGGAAACAACATAAGGTGCACGGATAAATACAGTGGGGATGGATTGACCAACATGGTTGATGTCTAAATTCACCTCAAAACTGTCAATTTGTCTACCAAAACCATTACGTGTTACGGCAATGTCCATTAACGCCAGTGGCTTTAACCTTTCAGCATTATCGGTGATGGAAGATGCACATAAAATCATACCTGCACACGTACCGAATACAGGGAACCGATGCGCAAATTCTTTTATAGGGTCGTATAGATTGACTTCTTGTATTAAGCGACTGATGGACGTGGATTCACCACCCGGTATAATTAATCCATTAACCGAATTCAAATCGCTAATGGATTTAATAGCAATCGCTTCGGTGCCTAATCTTTGTAAGCTTTTAATATGTTCGCTAACTGCCCCTTGTAGAGCCAAAACACCCACTTTTCTCATGTTACGAGCTTCTATCTTGCATACGGTCTGTACTTGATAAATTTTTGATCTCTATCCCTTTCATCGGTATCCCTAACCCTTTTGATAATTCCACTAAACGTGCGTAATCTTCGTAATAAGTGGTGGCTTGCACAATAGAACGAGCAAATTTCTCAGGGTTTTCTGATTTGAATATTCCGGAACCGACAAACACACCGTCTGCCCCCAAAGCCATCATTAAGGCCGCATCCGCTGGCGTGGCAATACCGCCCGCAGCAAAATTGACAACGGGTAATTGACCTAATTCTTTTACTTGCTTGACCAATTCATAAGGGGCACCAATATCACGCGCAAATGCCATTAACTCATCGTCTTTTTTTCCAATTACCACGTAAATCTCGGACTGGACCTTGCGCATGTGCCGAACGGCTTCAACGATATTTCCCGTCCCAGGCTCGCCTTTTGTACGAAGCATCGAAGCCCCCTCACCAATGCGTCGCAATGCTTCCCCCAAATCGCGACAACCACAAACAAAAGGTACGGTATATTGACTTTTAAGCAAATGAAACTCTTCGTCGGCGGGGGTAAGCACTTCACTCTCATCAATATAATCTACCCCCATCGCTTCGAGAATTCTTGCTTCGGCAATATGACCAATACGTGCTTTGGCCATCACCGGTATGGTTACCGCGTTCATAACTTCTTCAACAATTTTTGGGTCTGCCATACGTGCGACACCCCCTGCAGCACGAATATCTGAAGGCACCCTTTCCAACGCCATAACAGCAACTGCACCCGCAGCCTCTGCAATCTTTGCTTGCTCGGCATTGACAACGTCCATAATGACACCGCCCTTTTGCATTAATGCCATACCGCGCTTCACGGTTTCAGAACCAATTTTCTTTTCCATAATAAATCCTTTAACTAAGCGTATGGTGGAAGTATGCCTTACCCTTTAAAAAATAGAAACATCCAATTGGACTGTAATTCTACCATCCAATTCACTATATAATATTTAACCCATTCTTTATCAAATAGAATTATGATGTGAATTTTACCGCATACTTCAACAAAACCTTTATTTAAAAAATTATTGATCTTGTTGAGTAAACCGTTGTAACGGAGCAGCTTACAGCGGGTGAAAGACTCCCCTCAGAAAGGTAACTGAGTTTAATGCTCAATGTAATAAACCCTTTTACGATAATAAGATCCCTAAACGAACTTCATGACAAAATTATTATAACACGAAAAATGGTAGTGGTTCCTTCATTAACCCAGTTTTCAAAAATCCTACTGGTATGTGCTTTGAGCAGTCAAGAAAACAAAAGCTTCTTACCCTTTGGTTTGCTCATCAACTGCCAATCATTAAAGACAATGCCTGCAGAGTGCTGTCTTTTTTCTCTGCTCTGAATACATCGTCCTATCAAAGCAAGCAATCATCGATAGCAAGGAATGTACTTAGTTCTTTATCGAAATATATGGGCAGCAATATTGACGCAGGCTAGATTATCGCACCAAGTCACATTATTGACCAACTTACGAAAACCAGGTACTCCATTGACAGTGGACTTAAGATGTTGGCGCAAATACTGGCTGAATAATATATGAACCATCAAATAAGAGCCCACTACGCGTATTTATTAGGACATGCTTTACAAAAAAACAAATTTAGTACAATGACTTGGAACAGTCCATCACATTATATTTAATTACCAACTCTCTAGAGACGGACTTTATTTATATGCAAAATTTAATTCTCACGATCAAAAAATTGCCCCACCCTTAATATCCAATACCCCCTTAAGAATAAAGGCGAACGAAAAATTAAACATTCATACTTATAAGCTGCTTTTTGAGAAAAATCTTCAAGAGCAATAGAGCAAGTACTCATACTCGCATAGGTATAATTTATTCCCATAATTTTGCTCGTCAAAACATCAACTTGTATCGCTAGAAACCATTTTTTAATTTATTCATACTGACGAGTAAACAAATTCACTATTTCATATTCAATGGTTACCACAATTGCATTCGATGCTAGGATATTCTTACCTTATTGTATCTTCTAAGGCATTTATCTCATTACTGTATTGCTAAACTTAAGACCCATTATACTGCATTTCGACGTAATCCAACTGAAATCACATTATAATTCTTTTACATAATTTATATGAAATTATTTTAATAATCTTAGAAAATCAATAAAGATACTTTCTAGTAATTAATTTTTTTTACAACTTTTTTACAAATTAAATAAGTTTTTATCACCGTTATTCTTCTAAATTATTATTTTTTATAAATTGTTTTAAACATGAAATTAAATAAGAAAATAAACGACTCCACTATATATTATAC